>JASHQO010000160.1 GCA_030039105.1 Xanthobacteraceae bacterium | reverse complement strand
GGAGCATGATCTTTTCGGAAAACCGGGGGGACACTTTTCCGGATCATGCCCGGCGCGCGCGCCGCAAGCGCACGTAAAGGGCCCCTTCGCCGCCGTGGCCGACATGGGCATCGTCGAAACCGACGACAAGCAGGCGGAATTCCGGCAGCGCCAGCCACAATGGGACCTGGCGCTTGAGCACGCCACGCTCGCGATCCGCGTTGCCCGATACCGAACCCTTTCCGGTCACGACCAGCACGGTCTTGATGCCGTCGGCCTGAGCACGATGCAGAAAGCGCAGCAATGCGGCGTGGGCTTGGGCTTGCGTCATGCCGTGCAGATCGATACGCGCGTCGATCGGCTCGCGGCCGCGGGCGACACGCTGCTTCAATCGCCGGTCGAAGGGAGCGAGCGGCGGTGGCGACACCACGGGACGCGGGCGCACATCCGGCGTCGCTGGCTCGTTGATGGCGGCCGTTGCGGCTGGTTTCGGGATAACCTTGCCGGCCTGGAGCTTATGGGTCAGCTTGGGCTCCTTGGTCCCCTTAGGCCGCAGCGGCGTGATCGAGCGCGTGAGGCCGGCCCACAAGGCCTGTTCTTCATCGCTCAGGTGCCGGCGCCGGCTCATGGCTGCTGTCGCTGCTTGCGTCTGGGCACAGCGGCGGGCGGCGGTGGCGGCTTCGCCGCTGGCACGGCCGCCGGCTGCGGCTCGGTTTCGTCGACGGCGGTCGGATCGTCCATGGTGCTCACGCTGACACTGCCGAACGCGCTCGGGCGCTCCGGCGGCAGCGGCGTGTCGCGGCCGGCCTCAACCGGATCAAGGTCGCGCGGCAGCAGCATGATGAAATCGCCGGGATTCTTGATGCGGCCGGCCATGCGGGCCGCCTCGTCGCCGGCGCCAAAATAGATATCGGCGCGAGCCGGCCCGACGATGGCGGAGCCGGTATCCTGCCCGATCATCAAGCGACGGAATTTCGTGCCGGCCTTGTCGTTGGTCAGCGGCAAATCGGCGGCGATGAAAAACGGCGTTCCATAAATGTGCAGGGCGTGATCGACCGCAATCGAGCGCCCGGGCACCAGCGGCGCGCCTTCGGCGCCGATCGCCTCGTCCTCGGTGGAAAGATCGGTGATGCGGAAGAAGACGTAAGATTTGTTCTGCCGCCGCACATCCTTGGCCTCGTCCGGATTGGCTTCCATCCATTGCCGGATGCGGTCCATCGACATCTCGTCCTTGGAGATGAGGTTGCGCTGGATCAGCACGCGGCCGACCGGCGTATAGGGCCAGCCGTTATGCGAATCGTAGTTGACCCGGAGGATGGTGCCGTCCTCGAGCCTGATCCGCGCCGAACCCTGGATCTGGGCGAACAGCACGTCGACCTGGTCGTGCAGGTAGCAAATTTCCAGATGCCAGCCGTCGAGCGCGCCGTCCTCGATCTCGCCGCGGTCGTAATAGGGCACGATCTTGCGGCGACCGACGCGGCGACCGACCTTCACGCCCTTCGAGGGAAACGCATCGCCGAGCTTACGGCGCCCGGAGACAACCAGGTTGGGCGGCCGGCGATAGAGCGGCGCGGTGAACTCGCCGGTCGGCACCCGCGAGCCTTCGATGATCGGCTCATAGTACCCGGTGAGGAAGCCTTGAGCATCGCCGATCTTGTTGATCCGCACCGGACTGAAATTGTCCTCAAAGAACTTGCGCGCGCCATCATCGTCGAGCGGAATGGCGGCAAGCGCCTTGGTGCAGACGTCCTTGAGTCCGTCGGCGACCGGACCGCTGTCGCGGACGACGCGCTGCTTCGTCGTGGCGATCACACGGCAGCTAGCGAGGAAGGTCGAGAACGCCGCAGCGTGGTCGTCGCCGGCCCAGCCGTCGATGTCGGCCCAGGCGACCGGCTCGTATTGCGAATCCGCAAATTTGATCGGCTCGGTCGCGGCGCTGCGCGCCGCTAACACGACGCCGCCGAGCCCGATCAGCACCGCGACCAGACAACACAAACGCGCCGGCATCGGCGTTATTGTCCGGCTTCGGTGGCGGCCACTTTCCAGTTGGGATCGCGCGATGAGACGTCGCGCGCGAATGTCCATACATCCGTGACGTCGGTGACCTTCTCGGCATTGCCGTCGATGACGGTACCGCTGCGGTCGCGCGTGGCGGAGATCAGCTTGGAGATGAAGCGGACGGTGATTTGCGCCGTGCGATTGCGCAGCTCGGCGGCGGTGATGGTGGAACCGTCGATGGAGACGAAGCGCGTCTCGGCGCTCTCGCCGCGATTTTCACGCGCGGTGATGGCGGCGTCGAAACCGTCGAACACCTCCCGCGACAACAGGCTGCGCAGTTGGCGGCGGTCGCCCTCGGCGAATGTCGTCACGATCATCTCGTAGGCGGCGCGCGCGCCGGTGATGAAGTGCTGGGCGTCGAAGCTGGTATCGGCCGCGGCGATCGCGTCGAGCCCAGTCGCGACCGCGGATCCGGCTTCGGCGACGCCCTTCCAGCGTTCACCGGGCGCCGGTAGCGGCTCGGCCGGCCGCGGCGCGCTTTCCACCGGATGGGACGGCAACGTTACGACCTTGTCGGCGGCGGGCGGACTGCGCACCGCGTCGCGCGCCGAATATGGATCATAGGGCGGCCGCTCGCGCCCGGTGCGCTGCCCCAGCACGCTGCGCAGCCGCAGGAAGATGAACACTGCGAGCGCCAGGAAGATGATGGTGTAAATGTCGAACACGTTTGACATTCTTTCGACTTCGCAAACGAACGTGCGTCCTGACCGGGTCCGAAGTCACGATACGCTGGCGGGAACGCGGGTTCCACGGGTTATGTAGGCACGCGCAAGGAACCATCCAGGCCCGCTCGTCATCCGGCGCATCGCCGTGAAAGCTTAGACGATTGCCGCCGCAACGCCAACCATTGCTAACGCCGCTATTGTAGTCGCGGCAATGCGGCGTAGGCTTGGCGGGTACGCGCTTTTGAGCAGCCGCGCCGAACCGGGCTCTGCCGGCAGCCGCCGACCCAGCCGCCATTGTTCGCCCCTGTGCCCTGTGTTAGCCAAGCCGCAACGCCTGCGGGCGGGCTGGAGATCAGCAATGTCGACGACAAATGGCGGCCCCCAACCGCAGCAGGTGGCGATGCCCCAGCTCGCCGTGCTGGCGCAATACGTGAAAGATCTCTCGTTCGAAAACCCGCACGCGCCGCGCTCGCTGGCGCCCTCTGGCCAGCAGCCCACCATCAACATTCAGGTCAACGTCGAAGCGGCGCCGGTCAGCGAAACCGACTTCGAGGTAACGCTACGGCTGGAGGGCAAGGCGGAATCGCAAGGGTTGGTGCTGTACAGCTTCGAGTTGGTCTTTTGCGGGATGTTCCGCATCATGAACGTGCCGGCCGACAGCCTGCAGCCGTTCGTATTGATCGAATGCCCGCGGCTGTTGTTTCCGTTCGCCCGCGAGATCGTCGCGACTTCGGTGCGCAACGGCGGCTTTCCGCCGCTGCTGCTCAATCCGATCGATTTCGTCGAGCTCTACCGCCAGCGCGTGGCGGCAACGCAGGCGCCGCCGGCGTCGCCGCCGCTCAATCCAGCGTGACGTAATCGCGCCAGATCGCGCTTTCGCCAAGCGTTGCCACGAAGCGCCGGTGCGCGGCGCGATCCTCATCCGTCAATCTTGCGATGAGCGGTGTCGGGCGTTCGCGCACGATTATGGTCGCCGCACCGGTCACCGCGATCGGCGCCGCAGCCTGCGACAGCACCAGCGTCGCCTGGCGGGCATCGACCAATTCGACATAAATCTCGGCCAACAGCTCGGCGTCGAGCAAGGCGCCGTGCGTGGCGCGGTGCGAATTGTCGATCGAATACCGTGCGCACAGATCGTCGAGCCGGTTCGGTGCGCCGGGATGCCTGCGGCGGGCAATCAGCAGCGTGTCCACCATGCGCTCACGGTTCACTGGGGCGAGGCCTACGCGCTCCAGCTCCGCGTTGATAAACCCGAGATCGAACATCGCGTTGTGCGCCACCAGCGGAGCATCGCCGAGAAAGGCGACGAGCTCGTCCGCCTTGTCGGCGAACACCGGCTTGTCTTTGAGAAAATCGTTGCTCAGCCCGTGAATCTTGAAGGCCGCTTCCGGCATGTCGCGTTCCGGATTGAAATACCAATGGAACGTCTTGCCGGTGGGGAAGCGATTGACGAGTTCGATACAGCCGATCTCGACCAGCCGGTCGCCCTGGTAGGGATCCAGGCCGGTGGTTTCGGTATCGAGGACGATCTCGCGCATTATCCTGTTCGGCCAGTCTACGCGTCGCAGATGCGAATCAGCGGCGGCGCGGCATTGTAGCAACCGCCCGCAGGATGTCGCGCACCTGGGCGCGGGCGTGATCAAAACTTCGCGAACTGTCCACGACAAAGTCGGCGCGCCGGCGCTTCTCCGCGTCGGGGAGCTGCTTGGCCACCAGCGCCGCAAATTTGTCTTCCGTCATGCCGGGCCGCTCGAAGGCACGGGCGCGCTGGACTTCGGCCGGCGCCGAAACCACGACAACGGCGTCGCAATTGCATTCATTGCCGGTCTCGAAAAGGAGCGGAATGTCGAGCACGACCACTGGCGCGTCACGCGCCTCGGCCTCGGCCAGGAACCGATCCCGGGCTTTGCCGACCAACGGATGCACGATGGCTTCGAGCCGCGCCAGCGCCGCCTTGTCGTTGACCACCATGGCCGCAAGCTTGCCGCGGTCGACTTTGCCGCCGCTTGTGGTGCCGGGAAACGCCGCCTCGATCGCCGCCACCGCTTCGCCTTCGTAGAGCGCGTGCACGATGGCGTCGGAATCGTGCACCGGCACCCCTGCCTCGGCAAAAAATTTCGCCGCGGTCGACTTGCCCATGCCGAGCGATCCGGTCAAGCATAGGACGAATGGTTTTTGCCCGCTCATTGCGCCAGGAATCCGTGGCGGCGAAGGAAATCCAAGGCCGTCGTCAATGGCAAGCCCAAGACCGTGAAATAGTCGCCCTCGATCCGCTCGAAAAGCTGGATGCCAAGGCCTTCCAACTGATAAGCGCCCACGCTTGCGGTGGCTGCATCGCCGACAGCATCGAGATAGTCATCGAGGAACCGATCCGACAATGCGCGCATGGTCAGGCGCGCGACGCCGACGTGTTCGTATAGCACCCTGCCGTCCCGGACGAAGGCAATCGCCGAGTAAAGCTCATGCGAGCGGCCGGATAGCGTCCGCAATTGCGCACGGGCGGCCGACCGATCCGCTGGCTTAACAAAGCGCTCGCCGTCAAGCGACAGGGTCTGATCGGCACCGAGGATCAGCCGTCCCGGCATGCACTGGGCAGTCACGGCGGCTTTTTCCCGTGCCAGCAGCGCGGCGATCGCAACCGGGGCCTGCAAGGGCGCTTCGGCTTCGAGACCGCGCTCGTCGACATCGGCCGGGCAAACCTCGACGGGAATGCCGGCTTCGCTCAGAAGCTTTAGGCGCACGCTGCTGCGCGAGGCCAGCACCAAGGGCGCCGCTGCGAGCCACAGCGGCATTGCTCACGACGCCTTGTGCCGGCGGCGTTCGCCAAGCAGCGCCAGGACCGCGGCCGCGGTCTCCTCGATGGAACGCCTGGTAACATCGATCAGCGGCCAACCGTGCTTGGCGCACAGCCGGCGCGACGCCGCAATCTCCTCGGCAACCGCCTGGCGGTCGATATATTGGTCGTCACGCTCGATCTTGAGGCCGAGCAGCCGGTTTTGCCGGATTTGCACGATGCGCTCGGGCGTCGCGAACAGGCCGACGACCAGCGGGCGCGACAGCCGTTCCACACTGGGCGACAGTGTCATGCCGGGCACCAGCGGCACATTCGCAGTCTTGACGCCGCGATTGGCCAAATAGATCGACGTCGGTGTCTTTGATGTCCGCGACACGCCGACCAGCACGACGTCGGCGTCCTCGAGATCGTCGACTTGCTGTCCGTCATCGTGGAGCATGGTGTAGTTGAGCGCGTCGATGCGGCGGAAATATTCGGCGTTCAGCGTGTGCTGGGCACCGACCTTGTGGGTGCTCTCGGCGCCCAGATAGGCCTGAAACAGGTGCAGGACCGGGCCCAGGATCGACAGGCACGGCAGGCCGAGTTCCCGGCATTTGGATTCCAGCCGGCCAACCAGATTGTCCTCGAGCAGCGTGTAGAGCACAATTCCGGGCGATTCTTCGAGATCGGCCAGCGCCCGGTCGAGCTGCTTCTGCGTCCGCACCAGGGGATGCACGTGCTCCACCGGCAGGACCTTGGTGTATTGCGCCGCCGCCGCCCGAGCGACCGTGATCAACGTCTCGCCGGTCGCGTCCGAGATCAGGTGAAGGTGAAAATAGCCCGGTGTCTGCGCCATCGCCGACTGGATAACCTGTCAATGATTGGGGAGAAGGCCACGGCTGACCATGGCGTGCAAGGCCACCCGGCAGCCTGCCGGGAATGCCATCCACATTCCTGCCAGTGTGACTGGATCCGGCACGAGCGAAACCACAATTGAATAAATTGTGGACGGCAAAGCTCGAGCTCATCGAAAAGGGCGATGCCAAGCCCAAAAGCTTCCTATCGCCGCAGCAGTCACATTTGTTAATAGCCGCCAGCGTATGTGGGCAGCGTGTGGATGACGTGTGTGTAGCGATGTATGAGTCTAATCAACCGCCCAACTACTACAACAGATTCTCTTTAAGTTAATTTGGGTAAGGCTCGAGTGGCGAAAAGTCCTGTGACCAAACCTTTACTCCGGGCGCTTGCTCGCGAACCGAATGCCACGCCACCGATCTGGCTGATGCGGCAGGCAGGACGATACCTTCCGGAATATCGCGCCATCCGCGCGAGAGCTGAAAGCTTTCTCGATTTATGTTTCAACGCCACGCTGGCAACGGAAGTCACGCTGCAGCCAATTCGCCGTTTTGGCTTCGACGCAGCGATTCTGTTTTCCGATATCCTCGTCGTACCTCATGCACTTGGCCAGCGCGTCAGCTTTGAGGCGGGCGAAGGACCCCAACTTGAGGCGTTGAGTGAGCCGTCGGCGCTTAAGAAATTGCACGCCGAGATCGACCACGAAATGCTCGAGTCGGTCTATGAAACGATCGAGAGGGTTAAAGCCGGCGTGCCGCCAACTACCGCATTGCTCGGCTTTTGCGGGGCGCCTTGGACGGTAGCAACCTACATGATTGCCGGGCATGGCACTGCCGATCAGGCGCCGGCGAGGCTGTTTGCCTATCGGCATCCCGATGCCTTCGGGATATTGATCGACAGACTGGTCGAGGCCTCAGCGAGCTATCTGGTCAAGCAATTTGCGGCGGGCGTGGACGCGGTACAAATTTTCGACACCTGGGCCGGCGTGCTGCCGGCCGGTGAATTCCGCAAGTGGTGCATCGAGCCGACGGCACGGATTGTTGCGGCGGTGCGACATCAGGTGCCCGGCGCACGGATCATCGGCTTTCCGCGCGGCGCCGGGACCGAGCTGTTGCGTTATGTCGAGGCGGTCCCGGTCGATGCCATTGGGCTTGATTGGATGACGGAGCTCGGCTTCGCCAGCCATGAGATCCAACCACGACGCACCATCCAGGGCAATCTCGATCCGTTGGCATTACGTGTCGGCGGCGAAGCACTCGATCGTGGCGTCGATGCCATTCTCCAAGCGTTCGCCGGCGGCCCGTTCATCTTTAATCTGGGCCACGGCATACTGCCCGACACGCCGATCGCTCACGTCGAGCGTCTGATCGCCCGGGTGCGCGGCCATGTATGAGTGGGTCAAGGCATTCCACATCATCGCCGTCATCGCTTGGATGGCGGGAATGCTCTATCTGCCGCGGCTGTTCGCTTATCACTGCACCGCGGAAAAGGGGTCGGCCCAGTCGGAGACCTTCAAGGTAATGGAGCGCCGGCTGCTGCGCGCCATCATCAATCCGGCGATGATCGCGACCTTCGTGCTCGGATTCTGGCTGGCTTGGCTCGGCCCTGATTCTCGCTATGGCTGGTTCGCATCGCCTTGGCTTTGGGCCAAGATTGCTCTGGTTCTCGCGCTGTCAGCGGTGCATGGGCTGTTCACCCGGTGGATGAAGGATTTTGCTGCCGACCGCAACCGGCACTCCCAGAGATTCTATAGGATAATCAATGAAGTACCAACGGTGCTGATGATTCTTATCGTGCTCTTGGTGGTGTTGAAACCGTTCTGACATTTACGCGTTCTTTGTCTAAAGTCGGTCCCGCCTCTTGCTAGACCAGCGGTCTTTTCCTATCTTTGCGTCATCCCACCGAACGTAGGCGGATGCGGCTGAGTTCTGGCTCCAGTGGGCTGGAGCCGATTGGTGCATCGGGGCCGGGGCCAAAGCCTCTCGTAACCCAAGAGCCTTGTCCCCCAAAGACCTACGATCTTCTTCTCGCCAACGAAGCTTGAGACCCCACCTGCCGCTGGCGCAATCTCCACAAGGACTATTCCCCATGCGGGAAATGAAACTCCAAGAACTCAAGATCAAGACGCCGGCGGAGCTCGTCTCCTTCGCCGAAGAGCTCGAGGTCGAGAATGCCTCGACCATGCGCAAGCAGGAGCTGATGTTCGGCATTCTCAAGCAACTCTCGGCTCGCGAGACCGACATTGTCGGCGAAGGCGTGGTCGAAGTGCTGCCGGACGGTTTCGGCTTCTTGCGCTCCCCCGAAGCCAATTATCTGCCCGGGCCGGACGACATCTACGTCTCACCCTCGCAGATTCGCCGCTTCGGCCTGCGCACCGGCGACACCATCGACGGCCATATTCGCAGCCCCAAGGAGGGCGAACGCTACTTCGCCCTGCTCAAGGTCAATTCGCTGAATTTCGAGGACCCTGAGAAGGCGCGCCACAAGGTCAACTTCGACAATCTGACGCCGCTCTATCCGGACGAGTGGCTGAAGATGGAATATGAGGATCCGACCAAGAAGGACCTCTCGGCCCGCGTCATCGACATCGTCGCGCCGGTCGGCAAGGGCCAGCGCGCCCTGATCGTGTCGCCACCGCGCACCGGCAAGACGGTGCTGTTGCAGAACATCGCCCACTCGATCACGCACAATCACCCGGAATGCTACCTGATCGTGCTGTTGATCGACGAGCGGCCGGAGGAAGTCACCGATATGCAACGCTCGGTGAAGGGCGAGGTGGTGTCCTCGACCTTTGACGAGCCGGCGGTGCGCCACGTCCAGGTCGCCGAGATGGTGATCGAGAAGGCCAAGCGCCTGGTCGAGCACGGCCGCGACGTCGTCATCCTGCTCGACTCGATTACCCGCCTCGGCCGCGCCTACAACACCGTGGTGCCCTCCTCGGGCAAGGTGCTCACCGGCGGTGTCGACGCCAACGCACTGCAGCGGCCGAAGCGTTTCTTCGGCGCCGCCCGCAATATCGAGGAAGGCGGCTCGCTGACCATCATCGCCACCGCGCTGATCGACACCGGCAGCCGCATGGACGAAGTGATCTTCGAAGAGTTCAAGGGCACCGGCAACTCGGAGCTGATTCTCGACCGCAAGGTGGCCGACAAGCGCACCTTCCCGGCCATGGACATCACCCGCTCCGGCACCCGCAAGGAAGAGCTCCTGGTGCCGCCCGATCAGCTCAAGAAAATGTACGTGCTGCGCCGCATCCTCAACCCGATGGGCACCATGGATGCGATCGACTTCCTGCTCGACAAGCTGCGCAACACCAAGAACAACGGCGAGTTCTTCGACTCGATGAATACATAAGGCGGCTCGGTTTGCGGACCCGTCACCGTTGCGCGGCGGCCGAAAGATTCCGTCAGCGTGCAGGTGTGAGGTTGACCGGCCTCACCGCCGGGCGCCTGGCCCGCAAGCCGTATTCCGGATCGACAAAGCAGACGCCGTCCTTGCCGACGGCGCTCTGGCATTGCGCGACGCTCGAATAGCCACATTCGATCAGCGTCTTGTCGCCTGATCCATAGCCGCACCATTCGTCGTCGGCGTGGGCGGCGGTAATCGATAAGGCAGCGACGAGCGCGGCCGCGGCGATGATCCCGTAACGCATCGTTTGGATCTCCTCTGCTTCGCCCCGGCAAAATCCATCATGCACGAAAACCTGGGCAATGGACTATGGCGTCAAGTATGTCGCACCGCATCAATGGCGCCAACAAGGCCGCCCGGATCGCGCACCGGCAGTGAGCAGGTTTCCCCGACGCAGACGAAGGCGAGCGGCTCGTCGGCCGCCTCGATCTTGGCGCGGGCCGGATGCGTTGGCGGCAGCGCCGCCGCCGAAGGGGCATGGAGAACGATGCGGTCGAGCGGCGGCCGGGCCCGCGCGGCCGCGAGCAGAGCTTGCGCGCCGGCGCCCTTCCCGGTCACGACGATTTCGGCGGCGCGCAGCCGCAGGTCGATGGCGTTGAGCAACGCCATGTGCATGTAGAGGTTCTCCACGGCCTGCGGCGCGATGGCGCCGATCAGCCGGTCGGCCCGCTCACGCCAGCGGTCGTCGCCGGCGAGCACCGCAAGCCGGATCAAATTCGCCGCCGCGACCGCGTTGTGGTTTGGCGTGGCGTCGTCGGAGGTCGAAGCCGGGCGGACGACCAAACCTTCGGCATCGGCGGCGGTGAGATAATAGGTTCCGGTCGCGGCATCGGCGTAATCGCGATCGAGCGCGTGCTGCCAGGTCAGCGCCTGGTCGAGATATTTGCGCGTGCCGGTCGCTTCGTGAAGCGCGAGCGCGGCGCGGATCATGGCGGCAAAGTCGGACGCGAGGCCGGGAAATTTAAGCCGGCCGGCCCGCCAGGAGTGGCCGAGCCGGTCGCTGCGGGTCATCGTGCTCGCAACGAAATCGAAAGCGCGCGCCGCAAGCTCGAGCCACGTCGGCTCGCCGAGCATCAGGCCGGCATTGGCGAGCGCCGCAATCATCAGGCCGTTCCAGTCGGCCAAGACTTTGTCGTCGAGGCCCGGCCGAACGCGGCTATCGCGCGCAGCGAGAAGTTTTGCGCGCAAGCCGGCAAGCCGCGCCTCGTCTTCGACGCTGCGCGGCACCGGCTTGAGGCGATTGAGGATGGTGTGGCCCTCAAAATTGCCGCCGAGCGTTACGTCGTAATGCTGCGCGAAAAACTCACCGTCGTCTGTGCCGAGAATGTTCATCACCTCGGCATAGGACCAGACATAGAATTTGCCCTCCTCGCCTTCGGAATCGGCGTCGAGCGACGCCGAGAACGCGCCCTCACCCGTAATCATTTCGCGCTTGAGCCACGCCACGGTTTCGCCGGCGCGCTGACGATAAAGCGGCTTGCCGTTGTGGCGGTGGGCGATGGCGATAAGCTCGAGTAGCTGTGCATTGTCGTAGAGCATCTTTTCGAAATGCGGCACCAGCCAGCGCTCGTCGACCGAGTAGCGGGAAAAGCCGCCGCCGAGATGATCGTAGATGCCGCCCTCGCAAATGTGGTCGAGGGTGATTTCGACGGCGGCGAAGTAGCGCGCCTCGCCGGTGCGCAACCCTGCCCGCCACAACAGCTCAAACAGCGAGCATTGCGGGAATTTCGGCGCACCGCGGGTGCCGCCGTTGACCGGATCGATGATGCCGCCGAGCTGCCGCGCGGCATTGTCGAGCTCCGCCGTGCCGATGATCGCAACGCCGCGCTGCCGCGCGGTGGCGGCCAGCCGCTCCATCAGCGCCGCGCGGTTTTGCTCGATCTTCTGCGGCTCTTCGCGGAACAGCCGCGCGATCTCGCGCAGCACGTCGACGAACGCCGGTTTGCCGTAGCGCGACGTTTTCGGAAAATACGTGCCGCCCCAGATCGGCTCGCCGGCGGGCGTCAAGAACATGGTCAGCGGCCAGCCGCCGTGCTCGCCCAGATGGTGCAGCGCCGCCATGTAGATTTGATCGATGTCCGGCCGCTCCTCGCGATCGACTTTGATGTTGACGAACAGATCGTTCATCACCGCGGCAGTGTCGGTGTCCTCGAAACTCTCGTGCGCCATGACGTGGCACCAGTGACACGCTGCATAGCCGACCGAAAGCAGGATCGGCTTGTTGGTGCGCTTGGCTTCCGCCAACGCGTCCGGCCCCCAGGCCCACCACGCGACCGGGTTGTCCCGGTGCTGAAGGAGATAGGGGCTCGTCTCCTGCGCGAGGCGGTTTTCGCCGCCGGGAGTGGCTGATGAAGACGATGTCATGCGCGAAGCTTCATGCTGTGACTGCGTCGATATAGAAGGATAACGACTCTGCGGACAGATGGATGCAGACTAACGGCCGTGCGGCTGCGGCAAAGCCTGCGTCATCCGAAGGCTGTCAGCGGTGAAGAAGCCGGTTGTGGGCCGGTCGCCCTTCGGATACCCGGCTGACCGGTCGAGCCGCCTTAGGACTTTGCAGGCCTCGACGGCATCGGCCGGACGGGGAGGGCGGCTCTCCATGGGCGAATGATGCCGGGGCGTGCTCGCTTCCACAATGGCGATCGATGGCTCAACTCTTTACGCTGCCGCAGAGATTGGCTTGAAGGGCGGCATGACGGCGCGCTCCACCATTTTCGCCCTGTCGTCCGGCCGGCCGCCGGCGGCGATTGCCGTGGTGCGGATTTCAGGGCCGCGCGCAGGCGGGGCGCTGGAGAAACTGATCGGCCGCGTGCCGGAGCCGCGCAAGGCGGCGCTGGCGCGGGTGCGCGATCCGGCGAGCGGCGAGGTGATCGATGAGGCGCTGGCGCTGTGGTTTCCGGGTCCGCACAGCGAGACCGGCGAGGATGTGGCGGAGCTGCAGCTTCACGGCGGGCATGCGGTCATTGCTGGCGTGCTGGAGGCGCTGGCAGGGATCGAAGAATGTCGTCCGGCGGAGGCCGGCGAGTTCACGCGGCGCGCTTTCGAAAACGGCCGGCTCGATCTGACTGCGGTCGAGGGTCTTGCGGACCTCATCGCTGCGGAGACGCCGGCGCAGCGACGGCTCGCATTTCGTCAGCTCAAGGGTTTGATCGGCGACCGGGCTGAGGCGTGGCGGCAGCGACTGATTGAAGCCCTGGCGCTGGTCGAAGCGCGGATTGATTTTTCCGACGAGGCCGATTTGCCCGAGGATCTTGTTGGTCCGGCGCTTCATGCTGCGCAGCAATTGCGCGAAGAGATCGCCGGCGTGCTGGCTGACGGCCATCGTGGCGAGCGGCTCCGCGACGGTCTGGTGGTTGCCATTGCCGGACCGCCGAACGCGGGGAAATCGACATTGCTGAACCGTCTGGCGCGACGCGACGCCGCGATCGTGTCGCCGCATGCCGGCACGACGCGGGACGTCATCGAGGTGCATCTCAACCTTGCGGGCTATCCAGTGACGTTGCTGGACACCGCCGGCATCCGCGACAGCGACGAGCCGGTGGAGCAGGAGGGCATGCGGCGCGCCCAGGCGCGTGCTGCGACAGCAGATTTGGTCTTGTGGGTCATTGACGCATCGGCCGCCGGCGGAGCCGCCAATGGCCCGCCGGAAGATTTTGGCAGCACGCCGATTTGGCTGATCGAGAACAAGATCGACTTGATGAGTGGGGGGCCAGCTAGCGATCCAACAGGGTCGAGTAGAAATGAATGCGGATTCATATTGGCGATTTCCGCGTTGACCGGCTCGGCAATAAGCGCGTTGGAACCGGCCCCGGCCGAATTTGCCAGGAATTACCTTGGCGCGGCCGAGTCAGCGGTGATCACGCGTGCCCGCCACCGCCATGCGCTCGAGCAAACTGTTGCGGCGCTGGATCGGGCGTCCAGCTCAATCAGCGCCGGACACGAGGAACTGATTGCCGAAGAGCTGCGCGCTGCGGCGACGATGCTGGGCCGACTTACGGGGCGGGTCGATGTTGAGGACATTTTGGACGTGATCTTTCGCGATTTTTGTATTGGTAAATGAATCGCTAACGACCACATTCGACCGCGCGATGTTTCACGTGAAACGCCATGCGGTCGGATTTTTGACCGCAAATTTGACGTTGGCTAAAAGGACCGCGCTGCGGAGGTTTTGATGGACGCCCGCTTCGATGTGATCGTTGTCGGCGGCGGCCACGCTGGCTGTGAGGCGGCGGCCGCGGCGGCGCGCATGGGCGCGCGGACGGCGCTCGTCACCCATCGTTTCGCGACCATCGGCGCCATGTCGTGCAATCCGTCGATCGGCGGGCTCGGCAAAGGCCACTTGGTGCGCGAGATCGACGCGCTGGATGGCTTGATGGGCCGTGTCGCCGATGCTGGGGGCATCCAATTTCGCGTGCTCAATCGGCGTAAGGGGCCGGCGGTCCGCGGCCCGCGCGCCCAGGCGGATCGCAAGCTCTACGCGGCGGCCATGCAGCAGGTCATCCGCGCAACGCCAAATTTGACCGTCGTTGAAGCCGAGGTCGACGACCTTCTGGCCGAACCTCAGGTCAGCGGGGTTCGGCTCGCCGACGGGCGGGCTTTCGGCGCCTTAGCGATCATACTCACCACGGGCACGTTCCTACGCGGACTGATCCATATCGGCGAGCGACAGATTCCGGCTGGCCGGGTCGGAGAGGCGCCAGCTATGGGGCTGTCGCAAACCCTGGAGCGGGCCGGCTTCGCGCTCGGGCGGCTTAAGACCGGAACGCCGCCCCGGCTCGACGGCACCACGATTGACTGGTCGGCGGTCGAGATGCAGCCCGGCGACGACCCGCCGGAGCCGTTCTCCGTGCTGACGGAGCGCATCGCCACGCCGCAGACCCAATGCGCCATCACCCGGACGA
>JASHQO010000159.1 GCA_030039105.1 Xanthobacteraceae bacterium | reverse complement strand
GACACCGGATTGCTTCTTGTTGGTCATTGAAACAGTTAAACCGCTTTCGTCTTGCGTAGTGCCGTCATTTGTCCATGTCGTGATAGGTTTTTGTCGCCGCATCAAAAAGTGTAATGGATGGTTGTGCGTCGCATGTTTTCTTGACTTCGGCTACATCGCCATAGGGATCGTTCTCCGACCTTGTGATTTCGATCATTTCCCCAATTGCCCCCGCTCCAGAATCCATAGATCCAAATTGTGCCTTCCGTTCGGCGTGCAGGGGTAGACTGCCAATAGGCGCAGCTTTCACGGCCGATTCCCAGCACCAATGCGTTTTCTGCTGCATCCGCTGAGCAGGCCCAAAGAACAACGATGCCGGCCGCTATAGCTCCAATGCAAGGCATCATGCCGCTCACGGATTTCGCTGCACTCAGCCCGGGCAGCGATTATTTCCCGATCGCCTCCGCCACCGCGCGGCGCGCCAGCACGCCGACGAGATGCGCACGATACTCAGCGCTGCCGTGGATGTCGGCGTTCATGCCGTCGGCCGGAATGGTCATGCCTTCGAGCGATTTCGGCGCGAAGCGCTTCTTCAGCGCTTCCTCGAACGACTTCACCCGGAACACGCCGTTCGAGCCGGCGCCGGTGACGGCGACGCGGATGTCGCTGCCGCGCTTCGACACGAACACGCCAACCAGCGCGAAGCGCGACGCCTGGTTGCGGAATTTCTGATAGGCCGCCTTCTTCGGCACCGGGAAGCTCACCTTGGTGATGATCTCGCCCTGCTCCAGCGCGGTCGAGAACATGCCGGTGAAGAAATCGTCGGCCTTGATGCGGCGCTTGTTGGTGATGATGGTGGCGCCGAGGCCGAGGCAGGCCGCCGGATAGTCGGCGTTCGGGTCGTTGTTGGCGATCGAGCCGCCGATCGTGCCGCGATGGCGCACCGCCGGATCGCCGATCATGCCGGCGAGCTTGGCCAGCACCGGAACGGTCTGCTGCACCACCGGCGAGGTGTTGACGTCGGCGTGCCGCGTCATGGCGCCGATGGTGATCGAGCGCCCGCTCTGCTCGATGCCGGACAGGCCTTCGATCAGCCCCATCTCGACGATCTGCGACGGGTGCGCGAGGCGAAGCTTCATGGTCGGCAACAGGGTATGGCCGCCGGCCAGCAGCTTGGCGTCCTCGTCCTTGACCAAGATGTTGGCCGCCTGGCGAACCGTCTTCGGCCGGGTGAAGGTAAAGGCGTACATCGAACGTCCTCCGTTTCCTTTTCACCTCTCCCCGCTGCGCGGGGAGAGGTCGAGCGAGCGTAGCGAGCGAGGGTGAGGGGGCCTCTCCGCAATTCTGAGCGCCTCGATTCCGCGCCAAGCGGCGACGCCCCCTCACCCTACCCTCTCCCCGCAAGCAGGGAGAGGGACATTTTTGTCATGCCGCGCGCGGCATGTGTTGTCCGGTCTTCTGCAGCGCCGACCACACGGTCGCGGGCGTCGCCGGCATGTCGATGGCTTCGGTGCCGAGCGCATTGGTGATGGCGTTCATCACCGCCGCAGGCGCGGCGATGGCGCCGGCCTCGCCGCAGCCCTTGATGCCGAGCGGATTCGACGGGCACTTGGTCACGGTGGTGTCGACCTTGAACGACGGCAGGTTGTCGGCGCGCGGCATGGCGTAGTCCATGTACGAGCCGGTGACGAGCTGGCCCTTGTCGTCATAGACGGTGTGCTCGAGCAGCGCCTGGCCGACGCCTTGCGCCACGCCGCCGTGGACCTGGCCCTCGACGATCATCGGATTGATCACCGTACCGAAGTCGTCGACTGCGGTCCAGGCGACGATCTCGGTATTGCCGGTGTCGGGGTCGATCTCGACCTCGCAGATGTGGCAGCCGGCCGGGAAGGTGAAGTTGGTCGGATCGTAGAACGCGCCCTCCTTGAGGCCCGGCTCGATCTCGCTGGTCGGAAATTTGTGCGCGACGTAGGCGCCGAGCGCGACCTCGCCCCAGGCCGCCGACTTGTCGGTGCCGGCGACGCTGAACTTGCCGTCCTTGAACTCGATGTCGCCTTCGGCGGCTTCGAGCAGATGGGCGGCGATCTTCTTCGCCTTGGCCTCGACCTTGTCGAGCGCCTTGACGATGGCCGACATGCCGACGGCGCCGGAACGCGAGCCGTAGGTGCCCATGCCGAACTGCACCTTGTCGGTGTCGCCGTGCACCACGCTGACCTGGTCGATGGAGATGCCGAGGCGCTCCGCCACGAGCTGGGCGAAGGTGGTCTCGTGGCCCTGGCCGTGCTGGTGGCAGCCGGTGAGCAATTCGACCGAGCCGGTCGGGTTGACGCGGACCTCGGCGGATTCCCACAGGCCGACGCCGGCGCCGAGTTGGCCGACCAGCGACGACGGCGCCACGCCGCAGGCTTCGATGTAGGTGGCGAAGCCGACGCCGCGCAGCTTGCCGTGGCGCTCGGATTCGCGCTTGCGCTTGCCGAAGCCTTTGTAGTCGGCGATCTCCAGCGCCTTCTTCAGCGAAGCATTGTAGTCGCCGGCGTCGTAGAGCGACGCGACCGACGTTTGGTACGGGAACGTCTTGACGAAATTCTTCTTGCGCAGGTCGGCCGGGTCGATGCCGAGCTCGCGGGCGCCGACTTCGACCAGGCGCTCGACAACGAAGGTCGCCTCGGGGCGGCCGGCGCCGCGATAGGCGTCGACCGGCACGGTATTGGTATAGACCGCGTCGACCTCGCAATAGATGTGCGGGATCTCGTACTGGCCCGACAGCAAGGTCGCATAGAGGAACGTCGGCACCGCCGACGAGAAGGTCGACATATAGGCGCCGAGGTTCGCCGTGGTGTGCACCTTGAGCCCGGTGATCTTGCCGTCGCCGTCGAACGCCATCTGCGCCTTGGTGACGTGATCGCGGCCGTGGGCATCGGTGATGAAGCTTTCCGAGCGCTCGCAGGTCCACTTCAGCGGCCGGTCGAGCTTTCGCGCCGCCCACAGGCAGACGACCTCTTCCGGATAGATGAAAATCTTCGAGCCGAAACCGCCGCCGACGTCGGGGGCGATGACGCGCAGCTTGTGCTCGGGCGCCATGCCGACGAAGGCGGCGATGACGAGCCGCGCCACGTGCGGATTCTGCGTCGCGTTCCACAAGGTAAGATGGCCGGACGCGGCATCGTATTCGGCCAGCGCCGCGCGCGGCTCCATGGCGTTCGGCACCAGGCGATTGTTGATGAATTCGAGTTTCGTCACGTGCTTGGCGTTCTTGAACGCGGCGTCGGTCGCCGCCGCGTCGCCGAGATGCCAGTTGTAGATGGTGTTGTTCGGCGCGGCTTCATGGATCAGCGGCGCGCCCTTGGCCGCCGCCTTGGCCGGGTCGATCACGGCCGGCAGCGGCTCATAGTCGACGACGACTTTCTCGGCCGC
>JASHQO010000158.1 GCA_030039105.1 Xanthobacteraceae bacterium | reverse complement strand
AAAATTTTATCGATCGATTTGACGGCAAAAACACGGACCTGTGGTCAATATCGTTGCGGGGAATAGGCAATCCTCAGCGATGGCGATTTGCGGGGCCTCATGCAATCCGTTCCGAGCCAGTACACCGAGCAGCTTCAGGCGCTGAAGGTGCTGATCGTCGACGACGAAGCCGCCATGCGCAAGGTAACCAAGTCGCTGCTGCAGGTGATCGGCATCAAGACCATCTACGAAGCGCGAGACGGCCGCTCCGGCCTCGACACGCTCTGCCGGCACGCGCCCGACGTGGTCATCCTCGACTGGTCGATGCCCGACATAAACGGACCGGAATTCGTGCGCGAGGTGCGCTCGCCCGGCACCTTCCCCTACCCGGCCGTGCCGATCATCATGCTCACCGCCCACGGCGACCGCTCCCACGTCGTCGAGGCGGTGCGGCTCGGCGTCAACGAATTTCTGCTCAAGCCGGTATCGTCGACGGCGCTGCTGACCCGGCTGGTCTCGATCGTCGCCAACCCGCGGCAGATGGTGAAGAAGGGCGGCCGCTACGTCCCCGAGCCGCGCAAGATGTCGAGTTACAAGCCGGAGATCGATCCGGCCCTGGCCGACCTCGTGATGATCTAAGGCCGCGGCACTCACGGAATCGCATTCATGAAAAACCTCCCGCAACGGCTCGACCCGGCAGCTCCGGTGTCAAAAAAAGAGATCGCCGACCAGATCCAATCGCTCGCGATCCTGGTGGTCGACGATAACCAGTACATGCGCAAGACCGTCCGCAACCTTCTGGTCAATTGCGGCATCAAGGACATCTACGAGGCCAACGACGGCATCGCCGCGCTCGACGCCATCCGCAGCATCGGGCCCGACGTCGTCATCCTCGATTGGGAAATGCCGCTGTTGAGCGGCGCCGAGCTGGTGCGCATCGTGCGCTCGCCCGGCGTGTTCCCGATGCCGGACGTGCCGATCATCATGCTCAGCGGCCACGGCGAACGCTGGCGCGTGGTCGAGGCGGTGCGGCTCGGCGTCCACGAATATCTGGTCAAGCCGGTGTCGGCCAAGGCGCTGTACGACCGCCTGGTCTCGATCATGATGCAGCCGCGGCCGGTGATTCACGTCGGCGACTATTACGGTCCGGAACCGCGCAAGATGATTGCCGAAACGCTCGACGACACCCCGATCGTCGAATCGCCGCCGACCGCCGTCGCCTCCTGATCTCGGCGGCCGGCTTGCTGCCGCCGGCCGGAACATATCCAGTCAGCGCAGAAATGTTAAAGCATGATCCCGAAAAAGCCGGCCCTCGGACTTGATCCGAGGGTGGAAACCGGCTTTCGGAAAAGATCATGCGCAAAGGCTAGCGTGTGTGCGCGCTTGAGGAGAAATGCGCGCTACCGCGACTATCGATGCAGATGATCGCCGGCTTCGAACGGGCGGACGCCGGCCGCATCCCGGTCGACGGGATCGATCTGGCCGACGTGCCGCTGGCCAAGGTCAAGTTGACGCAAAGCAAGCCAATAAATCATTGATAAACAAGGTTATATCTTCCAAGCGACCGATATGGACCAATCGGTGGTTCAAATCACGTCCGACTTGGACTACATAAGATCCAGAGGCAGCGAATGCGCATTTCTGTTACCGACGCCAAAGCCCGGCTCACCGATCTGGTGAAGCGCGCCGAAGCCGGCGATGAAATCATTCTGACCCGCCACGGTCAGGCGGCCGCACGCCTTGTCGCCGTCAAAAGCAAGCCGCTCGATGCTGCCGCGCGCCGACGCTTGCTCGAACAAATCCGCGACGCCGGCGCTGCAAAAGCGACTCGAGGTCCGAGCGCGGCGCGAAGCCAAGACTTTCTCTATGACGGGCACGGTCTGCCCAAATGATCGTGGTCGATACTTCCGCGCTCATGGCAATCGCTCTGGGAGAAACAGGATCCGACGCATGCATTGACGCTCTTGCCCGCGATACCGACGTGCTGATTTCGGCCGGTACGATGGCAGAAGCGCTTGTTGTCGCCGCCCGCCGTCACATAGGCGATGTTATCGCCACGCTCATGGCAAGATTCGACTTTGAGATCGTGCCGGTGACGGCAGCATCCGCTTCGCGAATCGGGAATGCCTACGAACAATGGGGCAAAGGCATACATCCGGCAGGCTTGAACTTTGGCGATTGCTTTGCTTATGCGCTCGCCAAAGACCGCTCCTGTCCTTTGCTTTTCATTGGAGACGATTTCTCAAAGACCGACATCAAAAGCGTGCTATAACGCTGCCGGCTTAATCGCGGCTCTCGCCCGGCGGCCGGAACAGATAAAGCACGAACCACACCGGGACGATCACCAGCGCGCCGAGCAGCATATTGGGCAGCGCCCAGGCGACGCCTTGGCGCGCCAAGTCCTCGATCCGCTCGCGCGACAGGCCCGCGGCGCCGATCAACTGATCGGAGGAGATGCCGAAATGCGACAGCATGGTGCCGACGATCAGGGAAGCGACCAGCACCTTGACCAGCGTGCGCGTGAGGCGGCCGAGCATCCTGCCCTCGTCGCGGGCCAAAGGTCCCGCGCTGATTCGTGAGCGGGAATCATAAAGCAAAACGCGGACTTGCGCTTTATTGGCCGCCGGCCGGCGCGGCAGCGGGCGCTGGCGGCGCCGGCGGGCTCGCCATCAACTGATCGATCACCTTGCGCACGGCGTCGCCGGCGGTGCGGCCTTTGACGGAATCGAGCAGCGGCTGCGCCGCCCCGGAATGGCGGATCAGGCTCTGCGGGTCCGGCAGCATGATCGGATCGTCCCAGCGGCCCTGAACCACGAACGGCAGCTCGAACTCGTTGGTGGTGGCGCTCGAGATCAGCGTCGCGGTGCCCTTGAGATCGAGATCGCGCATCGGCACCGACGCCTGGCCCTCGACGGCAAGCCGCACCGCCGGCCCGTCGATGTGCATGCTGTCGACCGACACCACGCCGTGATCGAGCGAGAGATTGACGTTGAGCTGGTCGAACGGCGTGCGCCCGCTGCGGAAATCGCCGTTGCCGGACAGCGGCCGGCGCTCCAGCCGCCGCAGCAATTGCTCGACATTGAGGCCGACCAGCGCGCCGGCATGGGCATCGAGCGTCGCGGTGCCGTTGAGCGTGTTGGTCAGGCCCAGGATCGAGTCGCCGGAGCCGCCGACGTCGAGGTTGAGGTTGCCGCGGCCGGCAAGTTTTTGGATGCCGAACACCTGGCCGAGGCAGTCTTCCAGGTTGACGTCGATGAATTGCATGTGGCTCGTCGCCGCAACGCCGCCATTGGCGATGGCGAGACCGGCCGAACCCTTGACCGTGCCGCTGAACGCCTGGGACTGTCCGATGGTGAGGTCGAGCTTGCCGTCGCGCATATTGGCGACGACCGCGGTGCGGCCGAGCTGCGCGTTGGCGACCTTGATGCTCGCCGCCGACAGCCGCAGATCCAGGTTCAAGCCGGACAGCCCGTCGAGCGTGATCGGCATCTCGTCCCAGCCGCGATCGCGGCTCGCCATCAGCCGCACGCCGGAAATGTACGGCGAAAGATCGAGCGCGTCGGCGGCGAGCGTGCCCTGGACCATCCGACGGTCGCCGGTCGCCAACGTCAGCACGCCCTCCGCCGCATTGCCGTCGAGCTCGACATTGACGTTCTCGAGCGAAATCATGCCGCCGCCGATCGTGCTCTGCGCGCGCAGCGCGAAGCGCCCGAAGCCGCCGAACGGCACCTTGGTCCTGCCGGTCCAGCGCATGGCGTCGCGCAGCGACGGCGCGTCGACGCCGAGCGCGCCTTCGATCCGCAACGCGGGCTGCGCCACCGCGGCGCCGTCGAAGGCGACCTTGAGCGGCGCGCTGGTCACGCGCACCTTCAGGCCGGAGCGCTGACCCGACAGCGCGGCGAGAAAATCGGTGAGCGTCAGGCTCGCTTCGACCGGCTCGTCGTGCCAGACCAGATGGCCCGTGGCGCCGAAGCTGCGCGAGATCGAGGGCCAGGCGACCTGGAAGTCGACATTCTCGAACTTTTCGGAGAAACCTCTCTCGGCGTCGCGCACCAGGATGGTGCCGTCGTTGATGCCGATCTCGGAAAACGACACGATGCGGTCGGGATTGGGCGTGAGCGCGTGCGCCAGCGAGTCGATCAGCCCGGACCAGTTCGATTGCCCGCCGGGCATGAAGGTGATGGCGATGGTCGGCCGCACCAGCGTCACATCGGCGATTTCGATGCGGCCGGCCAGCAGCGGGAAATAACGCAGCCGCGCCGTCAATTCATCGGCCACCACGGCCGGCTCGCCGGTGCGATCGTCGCCGAGCAGCACGTTGCGGAAATTCGCGGTTCCTGACGGGAACAAAGACACCGAGACGTCGCCGCGCAGGATCGGATCGAGCCCGGTGACGGCCTGGATTTGCTTGGCGACCGCGTCGCGAACGGCGGCGGCGGGAATGAGGAAGGACAGCGCGATCAGCGTGACGAACGCCACCGCAACCATCGCGGTGACGGCAATGGCGAGGCGTTTCAAGCCGGTAGCCATGGTCAAGGGACTGAGCTTCCGATGCTGCTAAAAGCCGGTCGAAATATACCGAGCGCCCGGTATGCTGCAAACTGCGCGGCGTCTGTGTCGCTTTCGTGGCCGGCGCCGCCGAATATCGGTCGCAAATGCCCGAAATTCAAAGGAAAACTCCGGCCGGGCCGGCATGCCGGCGGCGCTCTGACGCGTCGCGGCGGCGCGTCAACGGGCCACCGCGCGCAGCGGCAAAGCCTCGTGCGCCTGCGCCACCTCGGCGATCATTTTTTTGATGATGGCCTGACCGAACGAGTTGAAGTTCTCGGCGACCATGACGAAGGCGTTCGGCCCGCCGACGACGTTGTTGCGGTAGTAGTTGGCAAGTCCGCCCGGCGGATTGGTGTGATCGGGATTCCACGACATCGGATTGTCGCTGAGGATCACCAGGCCGTTGATGGTGATGCCTTTGGCCACCGCCTGATCGCGGGCCAGGCCGACGTCGCGGCCGGCATTGTTGGTGCCGTCGCCGGACACGTCGATGGTGTGGCGCTGCGCCTGATACGGCGCCTTGTCGAACTGCGTCATGGCGAACTCGATGGCGCCCGAGATCGAGGTGCGGTCGGCGAACGAGCGCGGCGCTTCCAACAGGCGGTCGCCGAAGCCCTTGGCCGAGTTGCCGTCGCCGATCGTCATCCAGTCGATCACGACCTTCTGGGCGCCGACGCCGGACCATTCCACCAGGCTCAAGCCGATGCGGCCGGTGCTGCCGGATTGGATCGCTTCGATCACCCGCGGATCGGCGACGGCAGCGGCGTAGCCGTCGCGCTGCATCTGGAACTTCGCGGCATCGATGCTGCGCGAGACGTCGACGGCGAGCACGAGCAGCAGGTCGACGTCGTCGGCCCTGGTCGCCGCGGGCAACAGTGCCGCCGCCACGACCAGCGCTGCCAGGACGGTTTTGAACGTGCGCATGATCGCACCTCACCGCGATTTGCCGCCCAGCCCGGCCGTCGGAGTCTATGCCGATTCCGCAGCCGCCGACACCATCTCGAATGACATGCGGTGGACGGCTAGAGCGGGATGAGTTTCGGTCGAATCGTCATCCCGCTCCAGCCTTTTGCTTGCGCATGATCTTTTCCGAAAAACCGGTTGCCATCCTCGGATCGAGTCCGAGGGCCGGCTTTTTCGGGATCATGCTTTAGCTGGCGACGACGCGGCTCGCCGGAAAGTCGATTTCGATCAGCGTGCCGGCATTCGGCGCGCTCTTGATGGTGAAATTGGCGCGATTGGCCTCGGCCAGCGCCTTGGTCAGCGGCAGGCCGAGCCCGGTGCCGCCAGAACCCCAACTGCCCGACGTCGCCACCTGGCGGAACGGCTCCAGCGCCGCCGCGACGTCGGCCTCGCTCATGCCGGCGCCGGTGTCGCGCACCCGCAAGACGACCTCGCCGCTATCGGACAACGCGGTCGAGACGATCACCTGGCCGCCGGGGCCGGTGAACTTGATGGCGTTGGCGATGAGATTGAGCACGATCTGGCGCAGCGCGCGCTCGTCGGCCAGCACGTGCGGCAGCGTCGGCGTCAGCGAGGTGCGGATGATGATGCGGGCGCGGTTCGCCTGCGGCTGCATGATGCCGACGCATTGTCGGGTGAGCTCGTTGACGTCGATGTTGCCGAACGTCAGCTCGAGCCGGCCGGTCTCGACCTTGGAGAGATCGAGCAGATCGTTGAGCAGCGCGGCAATGTGGTTTCCGGCGTCGTGGATGTCCTTCAGATAATCGCGGTAGCGGTCGTTGCCGACCGGGCCGAAGCGCTCCGCCATCATGACCTCGGCGAAGCCGGTCATGGCGTTGAGCGGCGTGCGGATCTCGTGACTGACCTTGGCGACGAAATCCGCTTTCTCGGTCGCCGCCTTCTGCGCCTCGCGCTTAGCATCGCGCAGCTCGGTCTCGGCTGCGGCCAACGCGGCCTCGGCGGCATGGCGCCGCTCGGCGGCTTGGCCGTCGGTGAGAACGAGCGCGAGCGCGGCGGCGCCATTCCACGGCACCGTGAACAGGCGGCCGTCGACCGGCAACGTATCGCCCCGCCGGGTCACGATCGACAGCGCTTGCGCGCCGCCGCCTTCGGCCAAGGTCGCGGTGCTCGGCGCGATGAGCAGCGTGTTCAATCCCCCCGCTTCGGTCAGCGCATCGAGGCTGTCGTAGCCGGTCCATTCGAGGAAATGACGGTTGGCGTAGATCAGCGCGTCGTGACGATAGACCAGCACGCCGACCGGAATGCGATCGAGCAGCGCCGCATTGATGTCGCTGCCCGGCTCGGGTCCGGCGCCGGCGCTCGCTGCGGCTGCGGCCTCGATGTCGTGTGGCGGCGCAACGGGCGGCGGCGCAAGCTCGCCGATCGCGTCGGGCGCCTGTGGCGCTGCCGCCAGGGCGCCTTCGACGCCGGGCTCGGCGCCATGCGGCGCGTCCGGCGGCGCGCGCAGCCGCGCGGTCAGCTCCTGCGCCAATTCGCGAAACGCTTTGCGCTCCACCGGGCTCAGCGCCGGCGCGACCTTCGGATCGGCGGCAGGGCCGGGGCGAAACGGCACCACGTTGGCGGCCGCCGGCAGCGTGATCGGACGCCCGGCGGGCATGGCCGGCTCGGCAGGAGCGACCGCTGCGGTCGGAGTAGCGACGGGCACCGCGTGTTGCGGCTGCGGAGCCTCCTCGACGGGCGCTTCCGGCGCCGCCATGAAGCCGATCGGCCGTTCACGGCGCGCGCGCGCCAACTGATTGATGCGATCGATGTCGCGACAGACGCCGAAGCCGCGGTAGCCGCGAAAGCTGCGGTCGCGATCGAACACCGGCAGGCCCGACAGCTCGACCGGCAGCCGCTCGTCCGCTTCGTCGACCGGCCAGTTCAGCATGATGCCGCTCCAGGTTTCGTGGCTCGCGACCGCGCGCGCGACTTGATCGTCGGGATCGAGCTTGAGCGCGGCGGCGATCTCGCTCCAGTTGCGGCCGAACGCCGCCATGGTGCGTGGCCCAACCAGCG
>JASHQO010000157.1 GCA_030039105.1 Xanthobacteraceae bacterium | reverse complement strand
GCATCGGCATCGACACGTACGGGCTTTCAAAATTCATCCGGTGCAGCACGCGATAACGCTGCTGCGGCATCTCGGCGCCCAGCACCGCAATGCGGCCGGAGGTCGGCGTGGTGAGCCCCATGATGGCGGCGATGGTGGTGGTCTTGCCGGCGCCGTTGCCGCCAAGGAGGCCGGTCACCGAGCCCGGCGTCAGCGTGAAAGAGATACCGTCCACCGCCGGGATGGTTTTGTAGATTTTGACGAAGCGCTCGAGGGCGATGGGAGGCGGTGCCGACATCCGCGCACATGTGGCCCGCTGGCGCGTAGGAGGCAAGGGGAGGGCGGGACGAACGTCCGGACGATCGGGGTGAGGCCGTCACACATGCCTTCAATGCAGGTTCGCAACGCCCGGCATATGGCCGAGCGGTGCAAGAGATGGCAGAAGACCCCTTAAGGGGAGGGCCGTTCCATGAGCTTCCGCACATGATCACGCTCAAGCAAGCCGACGTCATCATCGACGCCATCATCGCGCGCGGCGCCGAGCTCAATTGCCGGCCGATCAGCGCCATCGTGGTCGAGCCGGGCTGCAAGGTGAAAGCCTTCAAGAAGGAAGATGGCGCCTCCATGATCCGCTTCGAGATGGCCTACGGCAAAGCCTATGCGGCGCTGGCGCTCGGGCGCGGTTCGAGCCTGGTGCACGAGCGGGCGCAGGAGCGGCCGATCTTCATGCGCTATCTCATTGCCGCGAGCGGCGAGCAGTTGTTTCCTGAAGCCGGCGGCATGCTGATCCGCGACGCCAACGGCGACGTCATCGGCGCGGTCGGCGTCACCGGCGATACCGGCGAGCGCGACGAGGAGCTCGCCGTCCACGGCATCCACGCCGCCGCGCTGAAGACCGACGAAGATTGCCGCCACATGGGCCGGCGCATCGGGCTCATAGAAGCCAACCCTCAGCGCGCGACCAAGTAGGATATGATCGCCAACGACTGCAACATTCGAACCTCCGCTCGTCCCCACGAAAGCGGGGGCCCAGAAACAAACGCAAAGCAAGAATCTGGATTCCCGCCGGCGCGGGAATGAGCGCATCGGTGTAACGAGGCATCATGAAAATCGGGCTATTCGATCATATCGAAGACGGCGCGCGTCCGTTGACCACGCTGTTCGACGAGCGGCTGCAATACGCGCAAGCCGCCGACGCGGCCGGCATCTACTGTATGCACTTGGCCGAGCATCACGCCACGCCGCTCAACATGGTGCCGGTGCCGGGCGTCTATATGGGGGCGCTGGCGCGCGCGACCAAGCGCATGCGCATGGGTCCGCTGGTCTATCTCTTGCCGCTCTATTCGCCGCTGCGCATGATCGAGGAAATCTGCATGCTCGATCACTTAAGCTACGGCCGGCTCGACGTCGGCGTCGGCCGTGGCGTGTCGCCCTATGAGCTGAAATACCACAAGGTCGAGCACGACGATTCGCGCGACATTTTCATCGACGCGTTCAAATGCGTCGGCGCCGGCCTCGTCGCCGACTCACTGAGCTACAAGGGCGATCACTACACTTACGAGAACGTGCCGATTGCGCTGCGCCCGTTGCAGCGGCCGCATCCGCCGTTCTGGTACGCGTCATCGAACGAGATCGGCTCGACCTGGGGCGGCGAGCATGGCCTGCATTTCGTCACGCTTGGGCCGACGCCGCATGCCAAGAAGAACGTCGACACCTACAAGGCGGCGCTGGCCAAGCGCGGCGCGCCGGCCCAGCCCAAGGCGGAATTTCCCGGCGGCGCCGTCATCGGCGTCATGCGGCACGTCTTCGTCGCCGATACGGATGCCGAGGCGCACCGTTTTGCCAAGGCGCCGATGGAGGTTCACCTCGCCAATCTCAACTGGCTGCGCGTCAAGCACGGCGCCACCGGGTTGACCTCGCGGCTCAACGTGCCGCGTGGCGCCACCTACGAAGACAACGTGGCCGACGGCTCGGTGATCGCAGGCTCGCCGGCGACCGTGCGCGCCGAGATCGAGCGGCAGGCCAAGGAGCTTGGCATCAATTATCTGGTGGCCTACATGTTCCTCGGCACCATGTCGCTTTACGACGCGCTGCGCTCGCTGCAACTGTTCTCGACCGAGGTGATGCCGCATCTGGCGAAGCTTTGAAATCGGCCTCGAGGAGCGACGCCGAGCGTCGCGCCTCGAACCATGCTCACGCGCGCTGCATCCTTCGCGATGCCATCGCAGCCAAGTATAGGCAGGCCGCGCCTGCTACGGGACGCTCCGCGGGATTGAGCGATCGGAACACCCTACTTCCCCGCGTCCTCCGGCGGCCGCTGTTGGTCGCTGCGCAGCGCGTCGGGATGCGGCATGGCGATGACGTTGTAGCCGGAATCGACGAAGTGGATTTCGCCGGTGACGCCGGTGGAGAGATCGGAGAGCAGATAGAGCGCGGCACCGCCGAGCTCGTCCAGGGTCACGCCGCGGTGCAGCGGCGAGTGGCGCTGCTGGTAGGCGAACATGGCGCGGGCGTCGCCGATGCCGGCGCCGGCCAGCGTGCGGATCGGTCCCGACGAGATGGCGTTGACCCGGATGGCGTGGCCGCCGAAGTCGACGGCGAGATAGCGCACCGAAGCCTCCAGCGCCGCCTTGGCGACTCCCATGGCGTTGTAATTCGGCATGGCGCGAAGCCCGCCGTTATAGGTCAACGTCAGCATGGCGCCGCCGTGCGGCATCATCGCTGCGGCGCGTCGCGCCACTTCCGTGAACGAGAAGCACGAGATCAGCATGGTGCGCAGGAAATTCTCGCGCGTGGTGTCGGCATAGCGTCCGGTGAGCTGCGCCTTGTCGGAAAAGGCGATGGCGTGGACGAGGAAGTCGAGCGTGCCCCAGGCGCGGCTCAGCTCCGCGAACGCCGTGTCGACCGAAGCCGTCTCCTCGACGTCGCACGGCAGCACCATGTCGGCATTGAGCGACGCCGCCAGCGGCTTGACCCGCTTGCCGAGCGCGTCGCCCTGATACGTGAAGGCGAGCTTGGCGTCATGGCCGGCGAGCGTGCGCGCGATGCCCCAGGCGATGGAATGGTCGTTGGCGACCCCCATGATCAGGCCGCGCTTGCCGTGCATCAATCCCGGCATGCGTCAGGCATCCACGTGCTTTAAGACGATGGATGCATTGGTGCCGCCGAAGCCGAACGAGTTCGACAGCACGCAGCCGAGCGTCACGTTATCGCGGCGCTCGCGCACGATGGGCATGTCGGCGAAGGCGGGATCGAGCCTCTCGATATTGGCGCTCTCGCAGATGAAGCCCGAGCCCATCATCAAGAGCGAATAGATCGCTTCCTGCACGCCCGCTGCCCCGAGCGAATGCCCGGTCAGGGATTTCGTCGCCGCGATCGGCGGGCATTTGGCGCCGAAGACCTCGCGGATCGCCTCGATCTCCTTGAGATCGCCGATCGGCGTCGCCGTCGCATGAGGATTGACGTAGTCGACTGGCGCCTTGACGGTGGCAAGTGCCATGCGCATGCAGCGCACCGCCCCCTCACCGGACGGCGCCACCATATCGTAACCGTCGGAAGTCGCCCCATAGCCGGCGATTTCGCCATAGATCCGAGCGCCGCGTGCTTTGGCATGCGCAAGCTCTTCCAATACGACGACGCCGGCCCCGCCGGCGATGACGAAACCGTCTCGGTCGGCGTCATAGGCGCGCGACGCGCGTTCAGGCGTGGCATTGAACTTCGACGACATCGCTCCCATGGCGTCGAAGAGCACCGAAAGTGTCCAGTCGAGTTCCTCGCAGCCGCCCGCGAAGATGGTGTCCTGCCGGCCGCCGATGATGATTTCGGCCGCATTGCCGATGCAATGG
>JASHQO010000156.1 GCA_030039105.1 Xanthobacteraceae bacterium | reverse complement strand
GAAGATCGTCGACCAGCCGCCGGAAGCGTTCGCCGAGGTCATGGACGTCAACGTCACGCAATCGTGGCTGATGGCGCGCGCGGCGGGCAAGCAGATGCTGGCGCAGGGCCGCGGCGGCAAGGTGATCTTGATGTCGTCGGCGCGCGGGCTGTTGGGCCATCCCGCCGGCTACACCGCCTATTGCGCCTCGAAGTCGGCGATCGACGGCATCACCAAGGCGCTCGGCTGCGAATGGGGCGACACCGGCATCACCGTCAATGCCATCGGTCCGACGGTGTTCCGCTCGCCGCTCACCGCCTGGATGTACGAGGACAACGAGCGCGCCACCACCGTGCGCAAGGGGTTTATCACCCGCGTGCCGAAGGGCCGGTTGGGCGAGCCGTCGGACCTCGCCGGGCCGCTACTGTTTCTCGCCTCCAGGGCGTCCGACTTCTACACCGGCCACATCCTCTACGCCGACGGCGGCTACACCGCGGGGTAGCCGGTCGGCGTTTCCCGGGCGCAGTGCAGCACGGAGCGAAGTGGAGCGATGCACCCGGGATCGTCACTCACTCCGAGTCCGCGACGGTCCCGGATCGGCGGCGCACCGCTTCGTGCTGCACCGCATCCGGGAAACGGGTCTGAGAATGGTCGAAGTTAGCAACGCGAAAATCGCCGTGATCGGCGCCGGCCTGATGGGCCACGGCATCGCGCAGGTGTTTGCGCGCGCCGGCCACCCGGTGAAGATCACCGACACGGTGCTGGGCAATCTCGACACCGTGACGGCGCGCATTGCGGCGAACCTGCGCGACCTCGGCGAAGACCCGCGCGCGGTCGAGCGGGTGCAGGCGACCGTCGATCTCACCAACGCGGTGCACGACGCCGACTACGTGGTCGAGGCAATTTCGGAAAATCTCGACGCCAAGAAGAAGCTGTTCGCCGAGCTCGAGCGCCGCACCCGGCCGGATACGATCCTCGCCAGCAACACCTCGGTGATTCCGATCACCGCGATCATGGCGGAGCTGAGCCGGCGCAACCGCGCGCTCGGCACCCATTGGTGGAATCCGCCGTTCCTGGTGCCGCTGGTCGAGGTGATCCAGACGCAGTGGACCTCGCCGCAGGTGGTGGCCTGGACCATGGAGCTGCACGCCAAGGCCGGCAAGACGCCGGCGCATGTGAAGCAAGACGTGCCGGGCTTCATCGGCAACCGGCTGCAGCACGCGCTCTGGCGCGAGGCCATCGCGCTGGTCGAGCGCGGCATCTGCGACGCCAAGACCGTCGACGACGTGGTCAAGGCCTCGTTCGGCCGCCGCCTCGCCGTGCTTGGGCCTTTGGAGAACGCCGATCAGGTCGGCACCGACCTCACGCTTGCCATCCACGACGTCGTGCTGCCGGCGATCGAAAACCGTCCCGGTCCGTCGCCCTACCTGCGGGAGCTGGTGGCCGACGGCAAGCTCGGCTTCAAATCCGGCGAGGGTTTTCAGACATGGACGCCGGAGCAGCAGGCCGCGCTGCGCGCCCGCGTGGTGAAGCACCTGAAGGCGATGCGGGACAAATGACCGAATCGTGTTTCCCGGGGCGCGGCGCAGCACGCAGCGGTGCGCTGCAGACCCGGGATTGAGGCGGTCGTCGTAGAAATCGGGCCGCGCGACTTCGCGCGGGCCCATTGGCTCCCCGCGATGACGAGATGGATCGTCACGCGCGAAGCACTTCGATCAGCGTACGGCTGTCGGGCAATTTGTCGAGGCTCAAGACTGCATCGATCAGCGCGTCCTGCTGCGCGTCCCGCATGACGCCGCGGGTGAGCTTGCGGAACTTGCCGACGATATCGGCCTCGCTGGCGAACGATTGCTCGCTGCCGCGAGGCGCCTCGCGGGTTTCGCTTTCGGTCGAGCCGTCCTTGAAGCGGACATCGACGCGCACCTTGTGCCGGGCGCCGGCGCCGAGCGCAGTGATGGCCGGATCGTGCACCACCTTCACCTTTTGCGAAAATTCAATGCGCGCCACGTCATCGACGCAGTCGGGCGTGAATTCGTCGACGAACACATCGCCTTCGGTCAACAGCGTGGCAACGCAGAACGGCAGGTTGAGCTGCGCCGAGGTCAGGCCTTCGGGCCGGTACGGCCAGCCGACGTGATCGACGGTGACCTGCGAGCCGTGCACGACGATTTCGTCGACGTCATCGCGACTGAATGGACGTCGCGCCTTGATGTCACGGATGGCATCGAGGGTGGTGTGGTTGCTGCCGACGCAGGAATAGAACTTCAACGAAATGCGCATGGTCTCGAAGCGCTCGCCAAGGCCTGAGCTCAGCTCGGCGAGATCGAAGCGATCGTTAGAGCGCGAGAACGTGGTGCAGAAGCCGCCATAGGGCGCTTCAAATACGTCGACGATGCCGGTGAAGCCCTGTTGCGCCAGCAGCGCGCCATAAAGCCCGCTCTGCGCGGCACGGCCGGCGTGCATGCGCTTGACCATGGCGCCGTATTGCGCAGCCATCAGGCCGGACGATTGCGTGCCGCCGATGCCGAGCGCATGCACGGTTTTATCGGCATCGAGCTTGAGCCCGCGCGCCGCGCCGGCTGCGGCGGAGAAAATCCCGACCGTGGCGCCGGAATGCCAGCCCTGGCCGATATGCTCCTGGCCCATGCACAATCCGACGCGCGGGCCGATCTCGTAGCCGGCAGCGGCGGCGGTGAGGAAATCGCGGCCGGAAAGCTGCGCGTGGCTTTCGGCCACGGCGATCAGCGCCGGAAGGGTCACCGCGCCGACATGCAGAACCGCCTTGCGATGCACGTCGTCGAGCTCGAAGCCCTGCACCTGGGTGCCGTTGAGCAACGCGGCATGCGCCGAGCATAGTTTTCGATCGGTGCCCCAGATCGACGTGGTGCGCGTCGCATCAAGCGTTTCGAGCGTGTCGCGCAGGATGCGGCACCATTCGAGGTTGGCGCCGTAGATGGCGCAGCCGAGCGAATCGAGTATGAGGAGCTTGATGCGCTCGCGGACTGCCGCCGGGATTTGCTCGTAGGTCAGGCCGGAGACGAATTCGGCGATCTTGCGCGTGTGGATATTGTCGGCGCCGGCATGGGCGGCCATGCTCAGCCCCTGTTCGTGTCGATCACTGCGCCGCGCTTTTGGCTTTCATGCCGTCCCACCACGGACAGACGCCGGCCATGACCTGATAATTGCCGTCCATGACCTGCACCGGGCGCCGATAACCGTCGGCGGCGTTCTTGAGCCGCAGCGCGCGGGCCTTTTCGTTGTCTTGCTTCGACAGCCAGGTGCGGTCGTGGCCCCACATGCTGGGGCCTTCCTTGCGTTCGAACGCCTGCCAGGTTGCGGGGTCGATCGAGCGCGCGCCCCAGCCGTATTCGACCATGAAGGCCGACGGCGTCCATGAGTAGAACGAGGTGATGAAGTCGCTGGTGTGGCGGCCCAGCGTGACGCCGATGCGGCCCTCCTCGCCAAGCGCCAGATCGTAGGCCTGGCCGACGTCGTCGAAGCTGAAAAGCTCCATCATGATGTGATGCACGGCGTTCTTGCCGGTCTGGATGAAGGCCAGGCTGTGATGGCGCGGATTGAGGTGCAGGAAGCGCGCCACGAATGGATGGTCGTAGTAATCGGTCAGCCGGAAGCCGAGCACGCCGCGATAGAACGCCATCAGCCGGTCGATGGTCTCGCGGCTGTCGACATTGAGCACGACGTGGCCGAGGCCGAGCGGTCCGGTGCGGAAGCCCGAGATCGAGCGGCCGGGCTTGAACGGCCCGGACGCGGTTTCGGCGCCGTGGAAGATTTCCAGGCGATTGCCGAGCGGATCGTTGAACACGATCAGGTCGCGCACATGCCGCTCGTCGGCGAGCGCGCGGGCGCCGCGCGCCACCTCGATCGCGTTGCCCTCGAGATGCGCCGCCATGGCGTCGAGCGCGGTGGCGTCGGCGACCTCCCAGCCGAAGAAGCCGATGCCTTCGCCGCCGTCGGCTTCGACCAGGATGCGTTGCTTGCGGTCGTCCATGCGGAAGGCGAGCGTCGCGCGCGATTTGTCGACGCGTTGCAGGCCGAGCAGGCCCGAGCCGTAGCTCGCCCAATCGGCCAAATCCTTGGCGCGCACGCCGACATAGCCCAAAGACTGCGGCACCGAATCTTGACTAACCATCGGCAAGCCTCATGACATTTGCCATCCTTTTACACGGATGGCATGACGGGGAAAACGTCGAAACGGACAAGGAAGCCATGCCCGAGCGAGTGAAACCGCCGTTCCGCGCCGATCATGTCGGCAGCCTGATCCGCCCCGACGCCCTGATCGAAGCACGCGAGGCCGCGGACAAGGGCGAGATACCGCCGGCGGAGCTGATCCGCATCCAGCACGACGCCATCCGCGCCGTGGTGCGGATGCAGGAACAGCTCGGGCTCAGGCTCGTCACCGACGGCGAGTACAACCGCTTTTCCTGGCAGCGCGATTTCTTGCTCAAGATCGGCAACGTCAAGAACATGCCGTCGCGGCTGACGGTGCGGTTTCACTCGGCCGCCGGCAGCCGCGATCACACGCCGCCGTCGCTCCAGGTGGTGGGCAAGCTGACGCGGCCCGCGGGCATCTTCATCGACGACTTCAAGTTTCTCGTTTCGGTCGCCCGAGCGACGGCGAAGATCACCATCCCGTCGCCGAGCATCGTGCATTTTCGCGGCGGCCGCGACGCCATCGACGCCGAGGCCTATCCGGAGATGGACGCCTTCTACGACGATCTCGCGGCGGTCTATCGCGCCGAAATCCGCGACCTCGCCGCCGCCGGCTGCCGCTATCTGCAGATCGACGAGGTCAACCTCGCCTATCTGTGCGATCCGGAATTGCGCCGCCAGGTCGCCAATATCGGCGAGGATCCGGCGACCTTGCCCAAGACCTACGCCAGGCTGCTCAACGCCGCGATTGCCGAAAAGCCTGCCGACATGACGGTGTGCATGCATCTGTGCCGCGGCAATTTCGCCGGCGCCTGGATTGCCGACGGCGGCTATGAGCCGATTGCCGACCTGCTGTTCAACGCGATCGACGTCGACGGCTATTTTCTCGAATACGATTCCGCGCGCGCCGGCGGCTTCGAGCCGCTGCGCTTTTTGCCCAAGGACAAGATCGCCGTGCTCGGCCTCGTCACCACCAAAAGCCCGCAGATGGAGAGCAAGGACGCGCTCAAGCGCCGCATCGACGCGGCGAGCCGCTACGCGCCGCTCGACCGGCTCGCGCTGTCGCCGCAATGCGGCTTCTCCTCGGGCATCGGCGGCAATGCCATGACGGTCGACGACGAGATCAAGAAGCTCGAGCTCGTCGTCGAAACCGCGCGCGACGTGTGGGGCGGGTAAGCCCGCCGCGTGCTAGGCCGGTTTTCGCCACGGCAGCAGCATCGACACGCGCTGCCGATAGCGGCGGTATTCGTCGCCGAACACCTCGATCAGGTCGCGCTCTTCGAGCCAGATGCCGACGAAGATGTAGGCCATGGTCACCGCCGCGAACAACAGATGCCCAACGGTCATGGCCGGCGCCGCCCAGAACGCGATGATGAAGCCGAGATAGATCGGATGCCGCACAAGGCGATAAAATACCGGGGCGCGGAAGCGCGGCGCCGGCATGGCGCGACCGGTGAGATTGTTGGCCACCTGGTGCAAGCCGAATAATTCGAAATGGTTGATCAGGAACGTGCTGGTGAGAACGATCAGCCAGCCGACGAACGACAGCACCGTCACCGCCGTGGCGAGCTGCGGATTGGCGATCTGCCACGCCACCGCCGGCATCGGCTGCCATTGCCAGAGCAGCAGCGCGAGCGCGAGACTGGCGAACAGCACGTAGGTGGTGCGCTCGACCGCGGGCGGGACGAAATTCGTCCACCAGCGCTTGAATTGCGGCCGCGCCATCACGCTGTGCTGAATGGCAAAGATCGACATCAGCACCAGGTTGACGATCAGCGCTTGCATCGTCGCCCCCGGCGCTCCGCTGTCGATGGTCTTCGGCACCACCAAGTCTTCGACGAAGCCGATGGCGTAGAGGAAGGTGACGAAGAAGATGAGGTAAGCTGCGACGCCGTAGAGGAACGCGACAATCCGGCCGATCAGATGACCTTGGCGGCGCGCATCGTCGTTCAGGGCTTGAATCTGGCTCATCGTTTGCTCCGATCCGTTGCAAGGGCACGGGATTTCGAAGCGCCGAGGATGCCGAGGCTGCGACCGAAAGACTTTGTGCGGTCCTTGATTTGCCCTTGAGATGCGCTTGATTATGGCTTGAGGCCGGCGCGGCGGGTCGGGTCGAGGGCGATGTCGTGGAATTTCTGTTTTCCGATCATAGGCTTGACACCGACCGGCGGGAGCTGCGCCACGGCCTGCGGCCGATTGCGATCGAGCCCCAGGTGTTCGATCTCCTGGTCCATCTGATCGAGAACCGCGACCACGTCGTCAGCAAGGACGATCTCATCGCGGCGGTCTGAGCCGGCCGCATCGTGTCGGACTCGACCTTGACCAGCCGCATCAACGCGGCGCGCAAGGCGGTCGGCGACAGCGGCGAGGAGCAGAAGCTGATCCGCACCATCGCCCGCAAGGGCTTTCGCTTCGTCGGCGATGTGCATGTGCCGCCGGCCGAGCCGACCGACGCCGCGCCAAGCCACGAGCCGCCGCGGCCGGCTTTGCCGCTGCCGGACCGGCCGGCGATCGCGGTGCTGCCCTTCACCAACATGACCGACGATCCGGCGCAGGAGTATTTTTCCGACGGCATCAGCGAAGACATCATCACCGCGCTGTCGAAGCTGCGCTGGTTCTTCGTCATCGCGCGCAACTCGTCGTTCATCTACAAGGGCAAGGCGGTGCACCTGAAACAGGTCGCCGCCGAGCTCGGCGTCGGCTACGTGGTCGAGGGCAGCGTGCGCAAGGTCGGCGACCGCGTGCGCATCACCGCGCAGCTCAACGACGCCGCCACCGGCAGCCACATCTGGGCCGAGCGCTACGACCGCGACCTCGCCGACGTGTTCGCGGTCCAGGACGAGATCACCGAAGCGATCGTCGCCGCCATCGAGCCGCAGCTCTATGCGGCGGAAAATTTCCGCGCCAGGCGCAAGCCGCCCGACAGCCTGGACGCCTGGGACCTGGTGATGCGGGCGCTGTCGCACTACTGGCGGGTGACGCGCCAGGACAACGTCGTGGCGCAGGCGCTCCTGGAAAAGGCCACCGCCATCGATCCGCATTACGGCCGGGCGTTCGGCCTGCTCGCCACCAGCCACACGTTCAGTGCCCATATGGGCTGGCAGGACATGGCGTCGACGGCGCCGGTCGCCGAGCGCGCCGCTGCTGCTGCGACCCTTGCCGACAGCGAGGACCCGTGGGCGCATTTCGCGTTGGGCTGCGTTTATCTGTTCGCGCGACGCTTCGACGATTCGCTTGCGGAATTCGAATGGGCGCTCCGCCTCAATCCGAACTTCTCGATGGCGCAAGGCTATTACGGTCTGACGCTGGCCTATTGCGGGCGCTGGCAGGAGGCCTCTGCGGCCGCGCAGCGCGCGTTGCGCCTGAGCCCGCACGATCCACTGGCGGCGATTTATTGCGGCATCGCCTCCTACGCACAGTTCGTCGGCCGCAACTATGACGAAGCGATGCGGCTCGCCCGCGAAGGCATCCGCCAGCGCGCCGATTTCGTCGGCGCGCACCGCGTGCTGACCGCGGCCGCCGGCATGGCCGGGCAGCGCGCCGTCGCCGCAGCGGCGCTGCAGGAATTGCGCCGCGCGCAGCCCAATATCTCGCTCGGCTGGATCGCGCGCCAGATGCCGATCCGGCACGATGCCGAGCGCGAGCACTACCTGGAAGGCTTTCGCCGCGCCGGCTTGCGGTAGCCGCTACTCGGCCTTGAGTCCGGCCGCCTTGATGATCGGCCACCACTTGTCGGCGTCGGCCTTGCGCACGGCATCGAGCGCTTCGGGCGTACGCTGATCGGTGTCGGGCATGTCGAGCCCCATCTCGACCACGCGTTTCTGCACGTCGGCATCCGCCATGGCCGCGGTCACCGCGGCATTGAGCTTGGCGACGGCATCCGTGGGCGTGCCCTTCGGCACCCACAGCGCGTTCCAGACCGAGGTGTAGAGGCCGGGCAGGCCGGCCTCGTCGACGGTCGGAATCTCCGGCGCGGTGGCGACGCGCTTCTTCGCCGTCACCGCATAGGCGCGGATCCTGCCGCTCTGCACCAGCGGCAGGAAGCCGCCGGTGGTGGTGCACATGAAGTTGATCTGGCCGCCGAGCAGGTCCTGCATCGCCGGCGGACCGCCCTTATAGGGCACGAACTGCCACTTGGCGCCGAGCGTCTTCTGCATCAACAGGCCGCAGAGTTGCTGCATGGTGCCGGCGCCGATGGTGCCCTGCAGCACCTTGTCCGGAGCCGCCTTGATCCAGGCGGCAAACTCCCTGAGGTTTTTGGCCGGCACGTCGTTGGTCGATACCAGGATGAACGGATAGCTCGGCAGCAACGCCACCGGATCGAGATCGGCGAACGGGTTGTAGGCGATCTTCATGGTGATCGGCACGAACACCATGGTCTCGATATTGCCGAGCACGAGCGTGTAACCGTCCGGCGCCGCGTGCGTCACGCGCTCGACGCCGATGGTACCGGCGGCGCCGCCGATATTCTCGATCACCACCGGCTGGCCGAGCGTGGTCTTCATGCGGTCGGCGAGGAGCCGCACCAGCGAGTCGGTGACGCCGCCGGGCGGATAGGGCACGACGATGGTGACCGGGCGGAACGGGAAGGTTTCTGCATGCGCGGCTGATGCGGCGCTGCAGAGAACGGCAAGCGTGACCGCGAACAGCAGTCGGCAAAGCGGGGAGCGATTCATGTTCGTTTCGCCGAAACGGGCGGCCCTGATCGCTTGCATTCTGTTCGGGCGGGTAAGCGCGTCAAGGGCGGCGCATCAGCGCAGGTGCGCGCTGTAAGTGGGTCGAGCGAAAACGAAACCCACCAAATGGCGGCGAGGGCTGTCGATGGGTTTTGCTCCGCTCAACCCCATCTACGCAGCTTTACGCAGCCACACCTTATTGTCGTGGAACGCCGCGCCGCCGAACGGCGCGATCGAGTCGGAGCCGGTCAGCGTGTTGATGCCGCGGCCGTCGGCATAAGCGGAGTTGGGCCATAGCGACTCCGCGATCAGCACGCCGCGGCGCACGCCGTCGAACAATTTGGCGTGGATGCGCACCTCACCCCGACGATTACCGAGCACGATCTGCTCGCCGTCGGCGACGCCGAGCGCCGCGGCATCGTCGGGATTGATCATCACGGTCGGCCGGCGCTCGCGGCCGAGCGAGGTCGGCGTCTCGGTGAAGGTCGAATTGAGAAAGCCGCGCGACGGCGACGTCGCCAGGCGAAACGGATGCTCGTCGTCGGCCTCCTCGATCACCTCCCAGTGGTCGGGTAGCGCCGGCATCGGCCGCGACGGCACGTTGCGGTGCCAGCGCCCGAACGGCACGTTGGGCCAGTCCGGCTTGAAGCGGAATTTGCCGTCCGGATAGGCAAAACCGTTCAAATAGTGCGCGGTGACGAAATCCGGCTGGCAATCGATCCAGCGCTTGGCTTCGAGCTCCTTGAGCGTGCCCCAGCCGGACTTTTGCAGCGTCACGTCGATCAATTGGCGCGGCGTCATCGCAAAACCGGGATGCGCGGCGCCGAGCCGATGCGCCAGGCCGCAGATTACGTCGTGATTGGAGCGGCATTCGCCGGGCGGCTCGATCAGCTTCGGCCCGAGCAGAATGTATTGGCTGCCGCCCGCCGTGTAGAAATCGTCGTGCTCGACGAACATGGTGGCGGGCAGCACGACGTCGGCGACCTTCGCCGTGTCGGTCATGAACTGCTCGTGCACGCAGACGAACAGATCGTCGCGCGCGAAGCCGCGCTTGACGACCTCCTGGTCGGGCGCGACCGATACCGGGTTGGTGTTCTGGATCAGGAGCGCCGTGACCGGCCCGCCGCCCTGCAGCGCTTCGGCGTCGCCGGTCAGGACCGGGCCGATGCGCGACTGGTCGAGCATGCGGATCGAAGGGTCGCGCACGTCAGCGCCTTCGATCAGGCTCTTGTCGAGATGAAAGACGTCGCCGTTATTGTGGAAGGCGCCGCCGCCTTCGAGCCGCCAGGCGCCGGAGACCGCGGCGATGCAGCTTGCCGCGTGCATGTTGGCGGCGCCGTTGCGCGAGCGCGAGAAGCCGTAGCCGAGCCGGAAATAGGCGCGCTTGCGCTCGCCGACCAAGTGGGCAAAGTGCTCGATGGTCTCCGCCGGGCAGCCGGTGATCCTCGCCGCCCAGGCCGGATCGCGGGTGCGCATGTGGGCTTCGAGCTCGCGCGGCGCGTCGGTGTAGCGCTGCAGATAATCCCAGTCGGCTTTGCCGTCGCGGAACAGGCAATGCATCACCGCGCAGGCCAGCGCGCCGTCGGTGCCGGGCCGGATCAGCACCGGCAGATCGGCCTGCTGCATCGTGCCGTTCATGTAGACGTCGACGACGACGATCTTGGCGGCGCGTTCCTTGCGGGCGCGCGTCGCGTGCGTCATCACGTTGACCTGGGTGTTCACCGCATTGGTGCCCCAGATCACCACCAGGTCGGACTTCGCCATTTCGCGCGGATCGGCGCCGGCGAGCTTTCCGGTGCCGGCCATGAAGCCGGACCAGGCCGAGTTGACGCAGATGGTGGAGAAGAAGCCGGAATATTTCTTGGCATGGCGCAGCCGGTTGATGCCGTCGCGCATCAGGTGGCCCATGGTGCCGGCATAGTAATAGGGCCACACCGCTTCGGAGCCGTGCGCCTGCTCGGCGCGCAGAAAATTCTCCGCCACCAGATCGAGCGCGCCGTCCCAGGAGATCGGCGCGAACCGGCCGGAGCCTTTGTCGCCGATCCGGCGCAGCGGCCGCGTCAGCCGGTCCGGATGGTGGGCGCGCTCGGCATAGCGCGCCACCTTCTCGCACACCACGCCGGCCGTATAGGCATTGTCGGCGGCGCCGCGCACGCGGCCGATGGTGTGCTCGTCCATGACCTCGACTTCGAGCGCGCAAGTCGACGGACAGTCGTGCGGGCAGGCCGAAGCGCCGATTGTCTTGGGGCGGACGAGCTGGTTCATGGGCCGTGCCTTGTAGGGCGGTTTAGCGTAGCGTAATCCGCCTTTCAGCATGGCGGGTTACGCCTTCGGCTAACCCGCAACGTTTGCCTGACGATAGTACATCGAGGAACGGGAGGAACAACCGTGAAAGCAGCCGTTCTCGGCGAAAAGGGCGTCGAAATCCGCGACCTGCCGAAGCCCGAGCCGAAGCCGAACGAGATTTTGATCAAGGTCCGCGCTTCGAGCCTCAACCGCGCCGACACCATCGTTGCAGCCGGCATCCAGCACGGTCCGGTCGGCGGCGTCGGCGCCCGCATCGGGCTGGAATGCTCCGGCGAGGTCGAGGCGGTCGGCAGCGAGGTCAAGGATTTCAAGCCGGGCGACCGCGTCATGGCGTCGGCGCCCGGCGGCTTTGCCGAATATGCCGTCACCGATGCCGGCCGCGCCCATCGCATCCCCGGCAACAACATGACCTATGCCCAGGCGGCGTGCTTTCCGGTGGCGCTGCAGACCATGCACAATGCCGTGGTCACCGCGGGCCGGCTCAAGCGCGGCGAGACATTGCTCATCCAGGGCGCCAGTTCCGGCGTCGGCCTGATGGGCATGCAGATCGGCAAGCTGATGGGCGCGTCGCTGGTGCTCGGCACCTCGACCAATGCGCAACGCCGCGCCGGCCTGAAGGACTACGGCTGCGACGTCGCCATCGATACCAGCAAGCCGGATTGGCCGCAGGACGTGAAGAAGGCGACCGGCGGCAAGGGCGTCAACCTGATCGTCGACATGGTGTCGGCGCCGGTCGCCAACGGCAATCTCGAAGCCTGCGCGCTGCTCGGCCGCATCGTCAATGTCGGCCGCCTCGGCGGCACCAAGGGCGAGTTCAACTACGACCTGCACGCGTTGAAACGCATCGACTATATCGGCGTCACCTTCCGCACCCGCACGCCCGAGGAAGTGCGCGAGATCGTGAAAGCGATGCGCGCCGACCTGTGGCCGGCGGTGGAGTCGGGCAAGCTCAGCCTGCCAATCTCCAAGACTTTCAAGCTCGCCGATATCGTGCCGGCGCTCGCGATGATGAACGCCAACCAGCACTTCGGCAAGATCGTGATCGACGTGGCTTGAATAGCGTGGAAGTCAAAGGCGCCGCCATCCTCTACACGTTGGCCGGATTGATGGTGACATTCGCCGGATTCTCGGCACTGCTGCTCGGCATCCGCCAGGCCGCCGGTGCCAAGCTGTCCGTGCTCGACCGATTTCTGGCGAAGACGGTGCTGACCGACCTCTTCATTCTGATCGCGATGGCGCTGCTGCCGGCAGTGTTGGCGCTTTATGGGTTCGAAGAGGAGGTTGTCTGGAAAATCTCGGCCGTGATCTTTGCGCTGACGATGCTGTCGTTCTTGTTGAGTTATCCTCATCGCCGCCACAAGGTCTCCGGCCGAAGCTCGCCGCCCATTGTGTTCGCCATCTTTATCGTGCTTGGCGCCGCCGTCATCGTCGCAATGCTGATCGCTATCTTGGCAGGCTTCCGTTACAGCGCGGCCGCCTACATCACAGCCTTGATTGTCAATTTCCTCACCCTGGCGTTTGCCTTCGTGACCGCGATGGACGTGATCATGCAGCAGCCGTTCGAAGAATTGCCGCGTTGATGCGGCCGGCCTTGCAACCAACCGGCTCTACGTCTCCTCCGACACGGTGTCGTGAAACTTGGTGTAGTCGAGCACGAGGCGGCCTTGTTCCGACAGGCTGGTGATGTCGCGGTAGCGATGCTGCCAGCGGATATCGCGCCACCCATAAACCTGCCGGGCGTAGAGCCGCTGCGCGGAATTGTCGTCGACGCCGTCGACGTTGAGGATCAGCGTGCCCTCGACGTCGAAGAAAGTGTCCTGGGTCATGTCGCGGAACGCGCTGGATTCGTCGATGATGTGCAGCAGCGTCCAGCTCAGCGAGAACAGGGGATGCTCGCGGCGGTCGAGCTTCAACTCGTAGTAGCGGCGGAACACGTCGCGTTCCTTGGTGTGCTCGAGGCGGAACAGCCATAGCCGCGCGGTCGCCTGCGAGATCGTGTTGTGCCGCGCATTGGCGATGCGGATCATCAGGGTCGGCTGGCCCTGATAGGTGGTGACGACGGCATGGCGGGCGAACACGAAGCGCGCCCGCGGCCGCGAGAAGCGGGCGAAGATCAGGCCGGTCATCACCGCGAGGAAACTCATGCCGGTGAAGATCTCGACGGTAGCGACGAGATGCCCGTAATTGGTCTGCGGGTGCATGTCGCCGTAGCCGACGGTCGCCAGCGTCTCGATCGAGAAATAGAACAGGCTCAACGGCCGCGGCAGGTTGGGCGCGACGTTGGCGATCGGATCGTCGCCCAGCCAGTACAGGAAGGCGTAGATTGCATTGAGAATGACGAACAGCGCGGCGGCGCTGCCGAAGAACACCGGCCAGTACACCGTCATCGAGCGATGATAAAGATCGTTCCAGAAACCGGTGCCGAGGCCGTGGGTCTCGATCTCGCGCGGACCGATGGTGACGAGATGCGACTTGCGCTCGTTGCGGGTCTTGCGCGCCTTTGCCAATGCGGAGCCTGTCGCTATGCCGTCGCCTTCAGCGCCGCGTGCGCGTTCAGCCGCGGGTAGACCCGGCGCACGTTGCCTTCAAAAATTTTCTTGCGGTCGGCGTCGCTGATCGGCGTTTTGTCGACGTAGCGCTTGGTGTCGTCGAAGCCGAAGCCGGTCTTCGGGTCGTTGCCCTTCACCGCGCCGACCATTTCCGAGGCAAATAGAATGTTGTCGACCGGCACCACCTTGGTGAGCAGGTCGATGCCCGGCTGGTGATAGACGCAGGTGTCGAAGAAGATATTCTGGCCCATGATCTCGGCCAGCTCGGGCTTGCCGTTGTTGAGCGCGATGCCGCGAAAGCGGCCCCAATGGAACGGCACCGCGCCGCCGCCGTGCGGAATGACGAATTTCAGCTTCGGGAAGGTCTTGAACAGATCCGACAAAATGACCTGCATGAACACCATCGTGTCGGCGTTGAGATAATACGAGCCGGTGGTGTGCATCGCCGGGTTGCAGCAGCCGGAGACGTGGATCATGCACGGCACGTCGAGCTCGATCATCTTCTCGTACAGCGGAAACCACCATTTGTCGGTCATTGGCGGCGAGTTGAAATAGCCGCCGGACGGGTCCGGATTGAGATTGCAGCCGACGAAGCCCATCTTGACGCAGCGCTCGAGCTCGGCGGCGCAATGGCTCGGGTCGACGCCGGGCGACTGCGGCAATTGGCATACGCCGATGAAGTTCTGCGGATAAAGCGACACCACGCGGGCGATCAAATCGTTGCAGATTTGCGACCATTCCACGCTGACGCTCTCGTCGCCGACGTGATGACCCATGCCGGAGGCGCGCGGCGAGAAGATGGTGAGGTCGGTGCCGCGCTCGCGCTGCAGCTTGAGCTGGTTCTGCTCGATGCTCTCGCGAATTTCGTCGTCGGGCATTTTCAGCGCCGCGCGCGACGGCATCGCCGTCTTGTCCTTGGCGTTGGCGGCGGCGGTCTGCTCTTTGCGGAAGCGGTGCAGATCCTTGGGCTCGGTGGTGTAGTGGCCGTGGCAATCGATGATCATTGGTGCCGTCGCTTAAGTGGGTTTTGCGGGTTCGACCGGATGCTACGGGGCGTGGCGATATTGTCAAACCCGGCCGCTCCATTGCTGCGCTCCTCGCAATGACGGGGCGGACCCGCTAGGATGCGCCCCGCAAAAGGGGAGGCTTAAGGAAATGGCTGATCTACCGCGTCTCAACGGCGTTATCCGCGCGCTCGAAGCGGGCCATCATGCGCTGACGTGCTTTGCGCCGGCCGAGATCAACAGCGCGGTCGCGATGGCGACATCGAAGTTCGACGGTTGCGTGTTCGAGATGGAGCACAATCCGTGGGACGGCCGGCTCCTTCGCGACTGCCTGCAATACATGCTCAATCGCGCGCAGGTCGCCAAGGCGGCGTCCGTGGTGCCGGGCGTGACGCCGATGGTGCGCGTGCCGGTCAACGGTGTCGAGATGGCGCAGTGGCACGCCAAGCAGGCCCTCGACGTCGGCTGCTACGGCATCGTGTTTCCGCATATTTCGACGGTCGAGGAAGCCGCCAATGCGGTCGGCGCCTGTCGCTACCCGCGGCTCAAAAGCGCGGCGCATTACGAGCCGCCCGGCATCCGCGGCGACGGTCCGACCACCGCGGCGCGTTACTGGGGCTTGAGCCAGCAGGAATATTACCAGAAGGCCGACGTCTGGCCGCTCAACCCGCAGGGCGAGATTTTCTGCATCCTGCAGATCGAAGACACCCGCGGCGTCGAGAATCTCGATGCCATGCTCACGAAAGTGCCGGGCATCGGCTGCATCCTGATCGGCGAGGGGGATCTCTCGCAGGAGCTCGGCTATCCACGCCAGTACGAGCACAAGGTCGTGCTGGAATGGATGAAGCGCATCGTCGACGCCTGCAAGAAGCACAATGTCGTCGTCGGTCATCCGCACGTCGAGCAGGGCAACGTCGAGCGCATCGTCAGGGAAGGCTACCGCTTCCTGATGTGCGCGCCGGTGCAGAGCTACGGCCACCTGACCGCGGCGCAGAAGGCGACGGGACGAAGCTGATTATTGGCCGCGCGACGTAGGGTAGGCAAAATCGCGCCGCGTGCTACTCACGCCGATGCAAGCACGTATCAGAAATTCGCCGCACGCCTGGTCGCTTTTTGCGGTGCGGATTGACCGGGCGGCAGGTCATACATGCCGGCCGGCAGCGTATCGAGAAACGCCAGCACCTCCGAGGTCTTCACC
>JASHQO010000155.1 GCA_030039105.1 Xanthobacteraceae bacterium | reverse complement strand
TGGACAGGCCATCCGGCAACACGTCCTCGCCGTCGAACTGCCAATGCGGATAATCGGTCGAGAACACGATCAGCGCGTCCGACTTGACGTGATCGAACACGCGATTGAGCACATCGGCATCGGGAACATCGAGCGGCTGCAAGGTGAAGCGGACGTGGTCGCGCACGATGTCGGCCGGCGGCCGGTCGATCCACGGCACTTCGGTGCGCACGCCGCGCCAGGAGCGGTTGGTGCGCCACAACAATGTCGGCAGCCAGGCAAAGCCGGACTCCATCAGCACCAGCTTGGTGCCGGGAAATTTCTGGAACACGCCTTCGGCCAAAAAGCTGACCAGCGTGTCCTCGAAAGCGGTGGCGTGCAGCACGCTGTCCTCGACGTGATAGGACGGCCAGCCGGAGCCGGTCGGCGCGTGGCGGAACGTCGAGCCGGCATGGATGCCGATCGGCAGATTGTGTTGCTCCGCGGCGCGATAGATCGGCCAATAGGTGCGGTGGCCGAGCGGCCGGTCGCCCATCACCAGGAGCAGGATCGCGACGAAGCGCGGATCGGCGGCACAGCGCTCGATCTCGGCGACGGCGAGCTCGACGTCTTGCGGCGGCACCAGGATCGAGGCGCGCAGCCGCGGCTCGCGATCGAGCCATTCGCGCGCGATCCAATCGTTGACCGCCTTGCACAAGGCCGCCGCCATGTCGGCGTTGAACAGCGCCACCGCGCCGTGCAGCACGTTGGCGACGGCAAAGCGCGTGCCGAACGGATCGAGGGCATGGGCCCGCAGCGCATCGAGACTGGCCCCCGCCACGCCGTTGGCCGGCCGCCAATCCGGCCGCGCCGATTGCGGCAGTTGCGGCGCGTAGCTCGAAAGCGTGAACGGCGATTGGTCGATATAACGCTCGGTAAGATGCTCGCGCCAGAATTCCTCAAGATAGGGCTTTAGCGCCGCGACGTCGGGCACGGCGGGATGAAGATCGCAATCAATGGCGCCCGCCAAGGGAACCTTCATCACATGCCTCGTTCGTGCGCCGCAGCTCGGCGCCGGCGCCGCCGCCGTGCCAGCCGCTCGATGAGATGCAGCGCCTCCGCGACGGAGCGTAACCGCACGCGACGCCGGCCGATCGCACCGAACCGGCGCTTGCGGGCGATGAATCCGCCGCCACGTTTCGCCACGGCGAAATAGACCAGCCCGACCGGCTTGTCCTTCGATCCGCCACCCGGCCCGGCGATGCCGGTGATCGCCACCGTTATGTCGGCGCGCGAGTTTCTGAGCGCGCCGGTCGCCATGGCTTTGGCGGTCGCGGCGCTGACCGCGCCATGGCGCTCCAGAATAGCCTCCGGCACGCCGAGCATTGCCTGCTTGGCCTCGTTCGAATAGGTGACGAAGCCGCGATCGACGACATCGGACGAGCCGGCGATCTCGGTGAGCGCCGCCACGACCAAACCGCCGGTGCAGGATTCTGCGGTCGCCACGAGCAGGCCGCGGGCGCGGCACAAATCCAGGACGCGCAGCGCCGCCGCGCGTGGCGACGGGTCGGTCATGCCGCGCTCCAGGGCAGGCGCACGGTCGCCGTCGCCATGGCAACGAGCCCCTCGCTGCGGCCGGTGAAGCCGAGCTTTTCGCTGGTGGTGGCCTTGACCGCGACACGCGCCTCGGAGAGGCCGGCGATCGCGGCAATGCGCGCGCGCATGGCATCGCGATGCGGCGACACCCGCGGCGCTTCGCACACCACCGTGACGTCGAGATGGGCGATCATGCCGCCGCGGGCGCGCACCCGCTCGCAGGCGAAGGCGAGGAAGCGGTCGGACGACGCGCCCTTCCACTGCGGATCGCTGGGCGGAAAATGGCTGCCGATATCGCCCTCGGCCAACGCGCCGAGAATGGCATCGACCAGCGCATGCAGCACGACGTCGGCGTCGGAATGGCCGGTGACGCCGCGGCTATGCGCAATGCGCACGCCGCCGAGCATGACGTGATCGCCGTCGGCGAAGGCGTGCACGTCAAAACCGTTGCCGGTGCGCAGGTCGCCAAGCGCGGCCTGGCGAAGCATTTCGGCGCGGGAGAAATCGTCATTGGTGGTGAGCTTCACGTTGCCGGCCTCGCCCTCGAATACGCTGACGCGGTGGCCGGCCCACTCGGCCAGCGCCGCATCGTCGGAAAAATCCTTCAAGCCCGCGGCCGCGGCGCGGCGGTGCGCTACCAGGATCAACGCAAAACCGAAAGCCTGCGGCGTCTGCACCGTGCGTAGCCGGCTGCGGTCGAGCGTCGCGGTGACGCGGGCGTCGTCGTCGATCTCTTTTACCGTATCGGCGATGGCGACGGCCGGCACCGCGGCGCCGTTCGTCTTGCCGGCGGCGATGGCGCGGCCGATCAGCGTGTCGGTGAGGAATGGCCGCGCGGCGTCGTGGATCAGCACGATATCGGGGGCGCGCGCCGCGAGCGCTTCGAGACCGGAGCAGACCGACGCTTGCCGCGTCGCGCCGCCCCACACCGGCGGCAGAAGCTTCGGCAAGCCCGCGGTAGCGGCGCGAAATGCCGCCTCGTCCTGCGGATGGATGACCGGCTGCACCGCGTCGATTTGCGGATGGTTGAGGAACGCCGACAGCGCCGGACGGATCACCGGCTCGCCGGCGATTTCGCGGTACTGCTTCGGCACGTCGCCGCCGGCGCGCAGGCCGCGTCCGCCCGCAACGACAACGGCTGCGACTGTGTCCGCCATGGTCACGCTCCGTGGAGTTCCGGCATGGCTTTAGCGCATGTTTTTCGAATGTGCGAACCGGCGCCGGGACTCTCGTGAAATCGCCCGGGAACCGCGGCGCGACGGTCCCGCCGGGCCGGATTTGCACAGGTTACGGGATTATCCCATTGACGCACGTCATTGTAATCACTTGAGAATTGTCGATTTCACCCATTCGGCCAGACACTTAGGTGGAACGCCCCTAGACACGCTGTCGGAACGCGTGTAAATACGCGCAAAACCCGCCGCCAAGGTGGCGAGCGGGCTTTGTGACCGAAGTCCGCACTAGGTGTAGTGCGGGAGCGCTGTGAGAGGCCTCCCTTATACACCAAATGCTGGATTTCGGTCAATGGAGAATTATGCCCATGGCCGAAGAAAACACAGCTCAATTTCTGCTGCGACGCCACAAGGAGCTTAAGGCGCAGGCCGCAGCCCTTAGGTCGAACCTGACGCTGGTGGATCACGAGCTGGCGCAAGTCGAGAAGATGATCGAGGTGGGGG
>JASHQO010000154.1 GCA_030039105.1 Xanthobacteraceae bacterium | reverse complement strand
AACGCGGTCGAGGAGTGGAATTTGCACTCCAGGTTCACCGGCGACGCCGCGACGCGCGGCGCCTTGACCAGGCGGCACGGCACCATCTCCAGGCCGGCCAGCGCCGCCTCGTCGACCTCCGGCGGCACGAACTGCGAGGTGATGTTGACCGCTTCGCGCAACTCGTAGGTCGCCATGTTGACGACGAACTCGCCGGTGTCGGTGGCGTTCTTGACCGAGTCCTTGCGCCGGCCGCTGTGCGGAAACGAGTTCGCCGAGAACATCACGTAGGGCGGATCGTAGGCCAGATTGTTGAACTGACTGAATGGCGCCAGGTTGACGATGCCGGCCCTGCTGACGGTCGAGACCCAGCCGATCGGCCGCGGCACCACGATGGATTTATACGGATTGCGCGGCAGGCCGTGGTTGTCTTTTTCCGGCTCGTAGAACATTGCCGTCCTCTCGTCGGCTGCACCGGGCGCGCGAGCGGCGCCGGCGCGCAAGTCTGCCAGAAAGACGACCGGCTGTTCCACCTTGATATTATGCGATGGAGGGCGCCGATTGCGTCATGAAACGGTCGAGCGTGGCGCGCTGCGCGCCGGTCAGCCGCAGGCCAAGCTTGGAGCGGCGCCACAGCACGTCGTCGGCGGTTTGCGCCCATTCGGCGGTCATCAGGTAACGCACTTCGGCGGCGGTGAGATCGGCGCCGAAACGGATGCCGAGATCGTCGGGGCCGCGCACGTCTTTGAGCACACGATCGACCCGCGTGCCGTAGGCGTGGACCAGGCGGCGCACATGGTCGGCGGCGAGGAAGGGCCAGGTACGCGCGGCGCGGGCGATCAGCGTCTCGATGCCGTCATAGACGAAGTCGCCGCCCGGCAACGGGCTGCGCGCCGTCCACGGCCGGGTGCGCGGGAAGAAGTGCGCGAGCTTCGCCATTGCGTCCTCGGCGAGGCGGCGATAGGTCGTGATCTTGCCGCCATAGACGGTCAGCACCGGCGCGTCGCCGGCGCGCTCGTCCAGCGCCAGCACATAGTCACGGCCGACGTCCTGCGATTCCGAGGCGCCGTCGTCGTACAGCGAACGCACGCCGGCATAGGCCCATACCACGTCGGCGGCGGTGATCGGCTTGCGGAAATATTCGTTGACGACGCCGCAGAGGTATTCGATCTCCTCCGCGGTCGGCAGCACCACCGCGGGATCGCCGACAAAACTCCGGTCGGTGGTGCCGATCAGGGTGAAGTCGCCCTGGAACGGAATGGCGAACACGACGCGGCCGTCGGCGGCCTGCAGGATGTAGGCGCGGTCGTGGTCGTAGAGGCGGCGCACCACGATGTGGCTGCCCTTGTCGAGGCGCAGCCGCGACTTGCCTCGCTGCCGCAGCATCGTATCGGCAAACGTCTCGACCCAGGCGCCGGCGGCGTTGACCAGAATGCGCGCGCTCGCCACCTCGCGCCGGCCGCGGACATTGAGAATGAGCTGCCATTCCGCGCCGCGTTCGGCACGCACGCAGCGCGTCCGCGTGCGGATCGTTGCGCCGCGCTCGGCCGCGTCCACGGCGTTGAGCACCACGAGCCGGGCATCGTCGGCGAAGCAGTCGGAATATTCGAAGCCGCGATGCAGCGTGCGCCGCAGCGGCTCGCCGACCGGATCGGTGCGTAGATCGACGTCGCGCGTGCCGGGCAGGATCGCGCGCCAGCCGATCCAGTCGTAGATGAACAGGCCGACGCGCAGCACAAACGCCGAGCGCCGCGCCTCGTTGACCGGCAGCACGAAGCGCAGCGGCTTGATCAGGTGCGGCGCCGCCCGCAACAGCACCTCGCGCTCCTTGAGCGCGGCGCGGACCAGATGAAAGCTGCCGTGCTCGAGATAGCGCAGGCCGCCGTGGATCAGCTTCGACGATGCCGACGAGGTGGCGGACGCCAGGTCGTTCTGCTCGACCAGCAGCACGCGCAAGCCGCGGCCGGCGGCATCGCGGGCGATGCCGGTGCCGTTGATGCCGCCGCCGATGACGGCAAGGTCGAAGTCAGCCACCGATTCTCCCCTTTGCGCGAAACCGTAGCCCGGATGGAGCGAAGCGCAATCCGGGAGCGGCATACGGGCCGGAGCTCCGGCCCCGGATTTCGCTACGCTCCACCCGGGCTACGGGACGCTTGCGTCGAATGACGGATCGGCGATGATGGAAACCATGGATTTCCGCGGTCGCCATATCGTCGTCAGCGGCGGCGCCGGCGCCCTCGGCACCGCGGTCGTCGGCATGCTGATCGAAGCCGGTGCCGTCTGCCACGTGCCGTGCTTCCATGAAGCGGAAGCGCAGCATTTCCGCCTGCGCGACCACAAGAACGTCAAGGTGACGATCGTCGGCAGCCTTGCCGACGAGGCAAACGTGGCGAGCTTCTACCAAAACATCGCGCCGCTGTGGGCTTCGATCCACATCGCCGGCGGCTTTGCCGCGGCGCCGCTGCGCGACACCGGCGTGGCAGTGTTGCGCCAGCAGCTCGACATGAACTTCGTAAGCTGCGCGCTGTGCTGCCGCGCCGCGGTCACGGCGATGGCCGGCGCCGGCGGCCGTATCGTCAATGTCGCCGCGCGCCCGGCGCTGGAATGGCGCAGCGGCGCCGGCATGGTGGCCTATACCGCCAGCAAGGCCGCGGTCGCGGCGCTGACCGTTGCGCTGGCCGAGGAAGTCGCCAAGGACGGCATCCTGGTCAACGCGGTGGCGCCGTCGATCATGGACACGCAGGCCAACCGGCAAGCGATGCCGAAAGCCGACTACGCGCCGTGGCCGAAGGTCGACGAAGTCGCCGCCACCATCGTATTCCTCGCCTCGCCCGACAACCGCGTCAGCCGCGGCGGCATCGTGCCGGTATACGGAAAGTCGTAGCGCGTGTCCCGGATGCAGTGCAGCGCGCAGCGGTGCACTGCTGATCCGGGACCTTCGCAAACTCGGCTGTGAAGCGATCCCGGATCTGCGGTGCAACACTGCGCTTCGCTCCGTGCTGCACCGCGCCCGGGAAACACTCATCAGTACCCCGGCCATAATCCCGGCGTCGCCAATTCGACGAGGTGATTGTCGGGATCGCGGAAGTAAATGCTGATGCCGCCGCGCGGCCATTGGGTGCGGCCCTCGATCGCGACGTCCGCTTGCGCAAGCTGCGCCTCCCAGGCGGCAAGCTCGGCGGCGGCAATCGAGAACGCGACGTGCACCGGGCCCGAGCCGTCGTGCGGCGGAATGGTGCCGCCCGGCATGTGCACGGTCTCGAGCGAATGGCCGCGCAGGAACAATAGCAACAGGCCGCGGGCGCCGACGTCGTAGGCGCACAATCGCGGATCGCGATAGACGCTGTTGAGCCCGAGCACCTGTTCGTAGAACGGGCAAGCGCGCTCGAACGAGTCGACGTAAAGCACAGTTTCCAGAACGCCGTGCAGGCTGGGCACGGCTCAGCCCGAAACCGGCACGACCTCGCGCACCGGCGCATGAACGAGCCGCGTCACCGCGCTAGCGGCAACCACGGCGTGCTGCTGCGCATAGGCCTCGTGGTTCTTCTCGATATAGCCGAGATCGTAGAGGTAGTTGACCATCAGGCCGTAGGACTGCGCCAGCGCGCGTTCCGAGGTGTCGCCCGGCCAATTGAGCCGCTCCAGCCGGGCGCCGTTGCCGAGATGGAAGCGCGCCACCGAATCGAGCGGCAGGCCGCGGCGGTTGCGGCCGCGCACATAGTACCAGGCGGCGGCGCGCAGCAGCGGGTCGCGCACCCGCTCGGCGATCTCCGGCACGCGCCAGCACTGCGGATCGTCGAGCGCGCCGAGCACGGTACGATCGTCCTCGTCGAGCACCAGCGACGCCGCGTTGCCGCGCTCGCGCTTGAGCCACACCGCGAAATTCGGCGCCGGCGACAGGGTGACGAAGGTCGAGACGCGGCCGAACTCGCGGGACAGCTCCTCGACCACCTGCTTGATCAGGAAATGGCCGAAGCTGACGCCGGCGAGACCGCGCTGGCAGTTGGTGATGGAATAGAACACCGCGGTCGTGGCGCGCTCCGGATCGACCTCGTCGCGCTTGCCGGCCAGGATCGGCGCGATCGCCGCCGGCGTCTCGCGGGTCAGCGCCACTTCGACGAAGATCAGCGGCTCGTCGACCAGCGCCGGATGAAAGAACGCGTAGCAGCGCCGGTCCGGCGGATCGATGCGGCGGCGCAGGTCCTCCCAATCGCGAATCTGGTGCACCGCCTCGTAGCGGATGATCTTTTCCAGGACGATTGCCGGCGACGACCAGTCGATGCGGCGCAGCACCAGAAAGCCGCGGTTGAACCACGACGAGAACAGATGGACGAAATCGCTGTCGATGACGGCGAGATCGTCGCGGAGGTCCATGGCGTCCATGAGCTGCTCGCGCATGCGCACCAGCGCCTTGGTGCCGCCGGGTGCCAGGTTGAGCCGGCGAAACAGTTCGAGCCGGCGCGGCTCGCTGGCGTGATGCAATTCGTTGGCGGCCTGGTCGGACGGCGCCTTTTGCCAGGCGGCAATCGCGGCATCGACGCGCTTGCGGTCGGGGCCGAAGGTGGTGGCCAAGGTCTCGAAGAAGGCGGTGCGCGGCCCGATGGTCAGGTCTTCGTAGCGGGCCAGGATGTCGCTCGCGAGCGCGACGCCGGAAGCCTCGCCGCGGCCCGACAGCAGCGCCTCGCACAGCTCGACCAGGCCGGCCGAGCGCTCGCGCGCCGGCTCGCGGCGCTGGATCAGGGCACGGCCGCGGTCGGCGATGCTCTGCAACATTTCGCTGAAGAAGGTGGTGTTCACCGCTTTCGGTCCCGTCCGCCCGGCAGTCATTTAGCTAGTGTTCGCGCGCCGCAATGACAAGCTGCGGCGCCCGCAGTGTAACCCGGCCGGCTTAACGCCTGACTGCCAAGCCGGGATTTGCCGCCCGCCTGGACAAATCCCTGTTGCTGGGTCACTTAAGCCCGGCGCGGCGGGCCGCCGCGCGTTGCCGGGAGCGATGCGATGCCGGGGCCGTTGGCGGGTTTGCGGGTGCTGGAGCTGGCGCGGATTTTGGCCGGGCCCTGGGCCGGCCAGATTCTGGCCGACCTCGGCGCCGACGTGATCAAGGTCGAACGCGCGGGCGCCGGCGACGATACCCGCGCCTGGGGGCCGCCCTTCGTCGCGGGTGCCGACGGCAGCCATCTCAGCGCCGCGTATTTCCACTGCACCAACCGCGGCAAGCGCTCGATCGAGGCCGATTTCACCGCGCCGGACGGCCAGCGCATCGTCAAGAAGCTCGTCGCGCGCTGCGACGTCCTGATTGAGAATTTCAAGGTCGGCGGCCTGAAGAAATTCGGCCTCGATTACGCGAGCCTGGCGCCGCAAAATCCGCGCTTGATCTATTGCTCGGTGACCGGCTTCGGCCAGACCGGGCCGTCGGCGCCGCGCGCCGGTTACGACCTGATGGCGCAAGGCATCGGCGGCGTCATGGGCCTGACCGGCACGCCCGACGGCCCGCCGATGCGCGCCGGCATTCCGATCTCCGATGTGTTCTCCGGCGTCTATTCGGCGGTCGGCATTCTGGCCGCGCTGCGGCGCCGCGAGCAGACCGGCAAGGGCGGCTACGTCGATTGCGCGCTGGTCGATTCCACCGTCGGCGTGCTGGCGTTCCAGGCGCTCAATTATCTGGTCGCCGGCGAAATCCCGAAACGCATCGGCAATACCCATCCCAATCTGGTGCCCTATCAGGAGTTTCCGGTGGCCGACGGCGGCGTCATCATCGCCACCGGCAACGACGCCCAGTTCGTCAAGCTGTGCGGCATTTTGGGCGCGCCGGAGCTGGCTCGGGTCGAGGCCTACAAGGACAACAAGGGCCGGCTCGCCCATCGCGGCGAGCTGGTCGGCAAGCTGTGCGCGCTGACCTCGCGCATGAAGCGCACCGAGATCCTCGACAAGCTCGAAGCCGCCGGCATTCCGGCCGGGCCGATCAACGACCTGCAACAGGTCTTCGCCGATCCGCAGGTGGTTCATCGCGGCATGAGGCTGACGTTGAAGAATCCGGCCGCCAAGGGCGGCACCAGCCCGGGCATCCGCACTCCGATCGTGCTCGACGGCAGCCCGATGGCGTCGGAACGGCCGGCGCCGCGCCTCGGCGAGCACACCAAAGAGATTCTGAAAGAGATCGGCGAAGCCTGAGCTTCCTCCTCCACGCCAGTGGGGGAGGGGGGCGTCGCAATTCCGCCGGTGCCGACCGGGCTCTGACTTCAACTTGTCCCACTCATTTCATGTAGCGCTCTGCGTGAGTCAAAATTCATCGGCGACAGTTCTGCAACGATAACGAAGCTTCGAGTCCCGCGCGCCCTCCGCCGTCGCGCGGGAGGATGCAAGCAATTGCCGCAACCATCACGACACTCCCTATCGGCTCGGCGAGCGTAGCCCGCATGAGCCAACGGGTCCGGCCCGAAGTGGCCGGCCCGATGACAGGCTCCGCGATATGCGGGGTTGCTGCCTTAAGTCCGATCCCGGATATCGCTTCGCTGATCCGGGCTACGGCGCGGCGCGCTTCCCCACCGCGACTGCCCGGCGAGCGGTCGGCCCTCCCCCTGCAGCAAGAAGCGTAGCCCGGATGGAGCGCAGCGCAATCCGGGGGCGAGATAGCCGGCCGCTTGGCTGTCCCGGATTACGCTTCGCTCCATCCGG
>JASHQO010000153.1 GCA_030039105.1 Xanthobacteraceae bacterium | reverse complement strand
TCATGAAGGCGGCGATGAACCTGATCGGCATTCCGGCCGGCGAGCCGTATCCGCCCTATGCGGCGCTCACCCGCGACGAGACGGCGGCGCTGGCGGCGACCTTGCGCGGCACCGTGCTGGCGCCGCGGTTCAAGGTGACGGCGGCGGCTTAAGGTGCAGCTCCGTCATTGTGAGCGGAGCAAAGCAAACCAGTGCGGCGGCGAAGCTTGGTGGATTGCTTGGTCGCTTCGCTCCTCGCAATGACGAATTCTAAGGCTTGCGCGCGGTCAGCCCGATCACCGCGGACATGCCGCCGTGGGCGACGCCTTCGTGGATGTCGACTTCCTCCTCGGTGAACTTAATGTCGCGGAAATCGCCGAACGCCTGCTCCAGCATGGTCCGCGTATAGAGGCGCTCGATCTCGCTCGGCCCGCCGGTGCGGTATTCGAGTTGCTTCGGCGTGTAGCCCTGCAGGATCAGAAGCCCGCCGCGCTTGAGCGTCTTGCGCATGCCGGCCCATTTGCGCGGGCGCTCGGCGGGCGTGCTGAACTGGGTGAAGATTTCCACGACGACGTCGAACGCGTCCGGCGGATAGTCCCAGGCGTGCACGTCGGTATGAATGAGCTTGATCGTCACGCCGCGCTCCTTCGCCAGCGCCGCGGCCTTGGCCTGGGCGGCTTCGGAAAAGTCGATCGAGGTGACGTCGAGCCCCTGTTCGGCGAGCCAGACGCCGTTGCGCGCCTCGCCGTCGGCGACGCACAGAACCTTGCCCGACTTCGGCAGCAGCGGCTTGCAGGCCGCCAGAAAATAATTCGGCGTCTTGCCGAACAGATAGTCGGGGATACTGTAGCGGCCTTGCCACCGCTCGTGCTCGCTCACGGCCTCTGCCTCAGCCTTCGCGCTCGACCGTGGCGACGCGGCCCTGCTCGATGGCGAGCGCGAGCTTGCCGTGCTTGAGCGCCAGCGCCTTGTCGCCGAACAATTCGCGCCGCCAGCCGCTCAGCGCCGGCACCTTGGCGTCGTCGTCAGACGCGATGCGCTCGAGATCGTCGACGGTGGCGATCACCTTGGCGGCGACGTGATGGCGCTCCGAGACCATGCGCAGCAGCACCTTGAGCAGCTCGACGACGGCCGAGGCGTTGGCCGCGGGCTGGTTGCGCACCTGGTGCGGCAGGGTCTTCGGATCGCGCTCCAGCCCGCGTTGCACCGCGGCGACGATCGCCTCGCCCCAGCGCGAGCGCTCGAAACCCTTGGGCAAGGAGCGCAAGTGCCTGAGCTTGTCGGTCGTGGTCGGCGCGTGCACGGCGATGTCGGCGATCGCATCGTCCTTGAGCACGCGCGAGCGCGGCACGTCGCGGCTTTGCGCTTCGCGCTCGCGCCAGGCCGCGACCTCGATCAGCACCGCAAGCTCCTTCGGCTTGCGCACGCGGGTCTTGAGCCGCTGCCACGCCATGTCCGGCTCCATGCGATAGGTCTCGGGCGAGGTCAGCACCTCCATCTCGTCCTGCACCCAGTCGGCGCGGCCGCGCCGGCCCAGATCCTCGACCAGCGTGTGATAGACCTGACGCAAGTGGGTGACGTCGGAAATCGCGTAGACGAGCTGCGCGTCGCTCAGCGGCCGCCGCGTCCAGTCGGTGAAGCGGTGCGACTTGTCGAGCATGTCGCCGCTGATGCGCTGCACGAGCTGATCGTAGGAAATGGAATCGCCATAGCCGAGCACCATGGCGGCGACCTGGGTGTCGAAGATCGGATGCGGAATGAGCTTGGCGCCGTGCCAGATGATTTCGATGTCCTGGCGCGCGGCATGGAACACCTTCATGACGTTCTGGTCGGCCATCAGCGCATAGAACGGCTCGAGATCGATGCCGGGCGCCAGCGCATCGACCACCACCGCCTCGTCGGGCGAGGCCATCTGCACCACGCACAACAGCGGATAGTAGGTGGTCTCGCGCAGAAACTCGGTGTCGACGGTGACGAAGGCATGCTGCGCCAGTCGTTTGCACGCCGCGGCGAGCTCGGACTTGGTCGTGATCGGGTGCAGCGCGGGCGGCGTGGCGGCGGGACTCAACATCGACATTGCCACAGTGTGTTCAGATGTGGCGCGCGTGGCAAGGCCGTCCGCCGCCGCCGGATAGACCTTGCTGCGCTGCAACCGTTCATAGCCTGCTTTCGGCGCTTAGGATGAATTCCCATGGACTCGGGAACGCGCCCACCGGGACTTCGATCAGGGTCGGACCGTCGCGGCGGGCCAAGGCGCCGCGCAGCGCCTGGCGCAGCTCGTCCGGGGTTTTGGCGCGGACCGCGGCGGCGCCAAAGCTATGCGCAAAGGCGACAAAGTCCGGATTGGCGAGGTCGCTGCCGATCAAACGGTTGCCGAAGCGCTCCTGCTGGATGCGCCGCACGTTGCCGAAAGCGCCGTCGTTGAACACGATGGTGGCGAGCGGGATGCGATGGCGCACCGCGGTTGCCATCTCGTTGGCGGTGAAGAGAAAGCCGCCGTCGCCGGAAATCGCCACCACCGGCACGTCGGGCCGCGCCTGCTGGGCGCCGAGCGCGGTGGCGAAGCCCCAGCCGAGATTGTCCTGATAGCCGGGCGACAGGAAGGTGCGCGGCTTGAAGACCGGAAAGGCGAGCCGCGCGGCAAAGCCGATCTGCGTCACCTCGTCGACGAAAATGCCGTCCTCGGGCAATTCGGCGCGGATGGCATCGAGGAAGGCGATCTGCGGGCTGATCTTTTCCAGCCGCTTGCGCCACGCCGCCTGGCGCTCCTGCATCTCGGCTTTGCGCGCGGCGCGCTTTGAATTGTGCGCCGGCAACTCTTGCAGCAGGCTTTGCAGAATCGGTCTGGCGTCGCCGGTCAACGCCACCGCCGGCTTGTGCAGGCGGCCGTGTTCTTCCGGGTCGGCGTCGATGCGCACGATCTTGAGCTCGCGATCCATGCCCCACTGCCGGAATTGAATGAGTAGCCGCGTGCCGACCGCGAGCACGACGTCGGCCTCGCCCCACAGATCGCGGCCGAGCGGCAGCGTCACGCTCAGCGGATCGCGGCTGTCGAGCACGCCGCGGCCGCGGCGATAGCCGAGCACCGGCGCCTGCAGCATGGCCGACAGCGCGGTGACTTCGGCCGAAGCGTCCTGCGCGCCACCGCCGCAGACGATCAGCGGCCGCTTCGCGGCGCCGAGAAGTCTTGCCGCCTTGCGGATCGCGCCGCGGTCGATCTTGGTTGCCGGAGCCGGCAGGGGCGGCTGCAATGGCACCGGCGCGGACTTGCCCCACACATCGATCGCGCATTCCAGCACCGCCGGTCCGGGCCGGCCGCTCTTCATGGCGCGCAGCGCCAGCGCGGTCGCGCGCGACGCCTGGTCCGGCCTGCGGATCAGGCTCGCGTGATCGACCAGCCGCTTGATGATGCCGGCCTGGTCGCGAATCTCGTGCAGGTGGCCGAGACCGCGGCCGATATCGGCGTCGGGGATTTGCCCGATCAGGCCCAGCACCGGCGCATTCATCGAATAGGCGGTGAGGAGGGCGGCTGCGGAATTCAGCAGCCCGGGCCCCGGCACCACGGCGTAGGCCTGCGGCTTGCCGGTCGCCAGCGCCGCGCCGAGCGCCATATAGGCGGCGCCTTGCTCGTGCCGGGTATGGACCGTGCGCAGCCGGTCGGCGGCGCCGAACAGCGCCTCGAACAACAGATCGTTCTGCACGCCCGGCAGCGCATAGACCGTATCCAGGCCGTGGCCGATCAGCGTCGCCACCACGGCCTCGGCCGCCGTCATGGTCGCCGCCGGCGCTTTCGGCGCGGCCGGCTTTTTGCGTGTCGTCGGCATTCTTGTTCCTTGCCGGCAGTGAATGTGCAGATCGGCGGCGTTCTGTCGAGGCGTCTGCCGAGCGTTTGAGGACGCCTCGACGGCGACTTGACAAATCCTCAACTGCCATGTGCTTGTGCGCCACCTTTCACCCTTGGATTTTGGGCAATGCATCGCTACCGCACCCATACCTGCGGCGCGCTCCGCGAGGCCGACATCGGCGCCGAGGTCCGCCTCTCGGGCTGGTGCCACCGCATCCGCGACCATGGCGGGGTGCTGTTCATCGACCTGCGCGACCATTACGGCCTCACCCAAGCGGTGGCCGATCCGGACAGCCCGGCCTTCAAGGTGGCCGAGACGTTGCGCTCGGAATGGGTGGTGCGGGTCGACGGCAAGGTGCGGCGGCGGCCCGACGGCACGGAAAACCCGGAGCTGCCGACCGGCGCGGTCGAGGTCTATATCCGCGAGATCGAGGTTCTGGGACCGGCCGGCGAATTGCCGATGCCGGTGTTCGGCGACCAGGAATATCCCGAGGAAACAAGGCTCAAGTACCGTTTCCTCGACCTGCGTCGCGAGCACTTGCACCAAAATATCATGACCCGCGGCGCGGTCATCGATTCGATCCGGCGGCGCATGAAGGCGCAGGGCTTTTTCGAGTTCCAGACGCCGATCCTGACCGCGTCGTCGCCGGAAGGCGCGCGCGATTACCTGGTGCCGTCGCGCGTCCATCCGGGAAAATTCTACGCGCTGCCCCAGGCGCCGCAGCAGTTCAAGCAGCTCATCATGGTGTCGGGCTTCGACCGCTATTTCCAGATCGCGCCGTGCTTCCGCGACGAGGACGCCCGCGCCGACCGCTCGCCCGGCGAATTCTATCAGCTCGACCTGGAAATGAGCTTCGTCACCCAACAGGACGTGTTCGACGCCGTCGAGCCGGTAATCCGCGGCGTGTTCGAGGAGTTTTCCGGCGGCAAGCCGGTGACGAAAACGTTTCCGCTCATTCCTTATGCGCAGGCGCTGAGCAAATACGGCTCCGACAAGCCGGATTTGCGCAATCCCATCGTCATGCAGGACGTGTCGGAGATTTTCCGCGGCTCGGGGTTCAAGATCTTTGCGCGCATCCTGGAAAGTCCGAACGGCGCGGTGTGGGCGATCCCGGCGCCGGGCGGCGGCTCGCGGGCATTCTGCGACCGCATGAACTCCTGGGCCCAGGGCGAAGGCCAGCCGGGCCTCGGCTATATCTTTTTCGCGCTCGACAACGGCGCCGTGGTCGGCCGCGGGCCGGTCGCCAACAATCTCGGCGCCGAGCGCACCGAGGCCTTGCGCGCGCAACTCGATCTGAAGGACGGCGACGCGGTGTTCTTCGTCGCCGGCGAGCCGGACAAATTCGTCAAATTCGCCGGCCCGGCGCGCACCAAGGTCGGCGACGAGCTCAACCTCATCGACAAGAACCGCTTCGAGCTGTGCTGGATCGTCGACTTTCCGATGTATGAGTGGAACGAGGAGGAGAAGCGGATCGACTTCTCCCACAACCCGTTCTCGATGCCGAACGCATCGGTCGAGGACTTTCTGGCGCTCGATCCCAACGACCGCGACAAGATTCTTTCGCTCAAGGCGATCCAATACGACATCGTCTGCAACGGCGTGGAATTGTCGTCGGGCGCGATCCGCAACCATCGCCCCGACGTGATGAAGAAGGCGTTCGCCATCGCCGGCTACGACGAGAGCGTGCTGGAGCAGAAATTCGGCGGCATGCTGCGGGCGCTGTCGCTCGGCGCGCCGCCCCACGGCGGCATCGCGCCGGGCATCGACCGCATCGTCATGCTGATTTGCGGCGAGGAGAATCTCCGCGAAGTCGTGCTGTTCCCGATGAACCAGCGCGCCGAGGATCTTTTGATGGGCGCGCCGTCGGACGTCACGCCGAAGCAGCTCCGCGAGCTGCACATCCGCGCGGTGCCGCCCGAGCGCTCCTGACCGGGGCGTCATTCGGCAGCGATCGCCGTCGGCCGGCCGTGGAGCGCCGCGACGGCCTGCGCATATTCCGCCGCCATGCGCTTCAACCGCAGCAGCCGCAGGATCAGGCGCAGCTCGGCCAAAACGTCGAGCGGCAGCCGGGTGGCGCAGCCGAGCGCGCTTGCCACCTGAAACGCCTTGCGCTCGTCGCGCCACCAGCGCTCGACGGTTGCCACCGCGGCATCGAGGCTGCGGCCGCCGAGCAGCGCGGCCCGGGCGCCGAAGCGCGCCCGGCACGCCGGATGGTGCGGCCCGAGGCGAAGATAGCGCTCGACCCGCAGCTTGAAGCCGTTGACGGCGGCGGCTGCATCGAACGCCGCGCCAAGCTCCGCGAGCGCCTGGTCCATGGCCGAGCCGCCCGTGGCCCGGATGGCGGCCGACGCACGGCGCATGCGGTCACGGTCGCGTTGCTGGCGCGGGGACGGCGACATGAGCCGCATGTAACTACGGCGGTGACAAATATCAAGGTGTCGTTACTGAATAAAGGACGAAAGGCTGCCCCGGCGCCGCAGCGCCAGTCGGCGGCCGGTCACCCGATTCGCGCCGGGTGGGGCAGGAGAGGGGAAGCGGGGCGGGTCTAGAACAGCTTCAGGCAGGACAGCACCTTGCCGACGATCTCGACGTCGGCGAGCGGGATTTCCTCGTTGCTGTGGCTCGGGTTGTCGGAAATGATCTTGACCCGGGTCGGCTTCGACGACCGCACCACCTGCAGGCGCTTGACCACGATGCTGCCGAAGGTGTCGCGGATGGCGTAGAGCCCGTCCGGGGTCGGCGTGCGGTGGCCGGTATCGACGATGACCCGTTCGCCCGACAATATCGTGGGCGCCATGCTGTCGCCGTTGGTCTCGATGACCAGAAGGCGCGACGGCGCGGAATGCAGTTGCTCGCGCACAAAGTTTGCCGGGAACATCCAACCCTCTGATTTGAAAGGGTCGACGTGGCGGCCTTCCTTGCGCACTTCGCGCGACGGCACGCCGCCGCCGCCCATGCCGGCTCGCATATCGAGCTCCGGGACCTGCCCCTTCGGCGGCCCGATGCCCTCCTCGCGATAGGCCGGGGACCACAGGATGTCGCTCGATTCGATGTGATCGCCGGTGCCGGGCAGCTTGCCCCACAGCAGGATCTGCTCCGGCGTGAAGCCGAGATGCTTGGCGAACGGCTTGAGGTGATCGAGCCGCATCCGAATCTGGTTGTTCTCGAGCCGCGAGAGCTGCTGCTTCGACACCCCGGTCAGCCGCACCAGCTCGGAGCGGGTCATACGCCGCGCCTCGCGGGCGTGGAACAGCCCGGATTTGT
>JASHQO010000152.1 GCA_030039105.1 Xanthobacteraceae bacterium | reverse complement strand
GTCGCGTTGGTGAAGTTCTTGCAGTACTCCCACTGCACCTTGTCGTTCTGGATGCAGTAGTTGATCACGCCGTTGAGAAACGCAATGTCACTTCCCGGGCGGATCGGCGCGTAATAGTCGGCGACCGAGGCCGAGCGCGTATAGCGCGGATCGACCACAACCAGCTTGGCGCCACGGTTGGCTTTCGCCTCCGTGACCCACTTGAATCCGCACGGGTGCGCTTCGGCGGCGTTGCCGCCCATGATGACGACGAGATCCGTGTTCTTGATGTCAGTCCACGCATTCGTCATCGCTCCGCGACCAAACGTTGGGCCCAAACTGGACACCGTGGGTCCGTGTCAGACCCGCGCTTGGTTGTCGAAAACGAGCATCCCGGCGCTGCGCACGATCTTGTAGGTCGCCCAGGCCGTTTCATTGGTGGTTGCCGAGGCGGCCAGGAAACCGGTCGAGAGCCACCGGTTCACCGTCGTGCCGTCGGCGTTCTTGGCGATGAAGTTCTTGTCGCGATCGTCCTTCATCAGCCGCGCGATGCGGTCTAGCGCGTAGTCCCAACTGACGCGCTCGAACTTGCCGGAGCCGGGCTTGCGCACCATCGGATATTTCAGGCGCGTCTCGGCGTAGACGATATCGAGCAGCGCCGCACCCTTCGGGCACAACGTGCCGCGGTTGGTCGGATGATCGACGTCGCCTTCGATGTGGACGATGTCGGCCTTGTCACCCTTCGCAAGGTTGCCCTTGGAATACATGATGATGCCGCAACCGACGGCGCAATAAGTGCAGGTGTTGCGAGTTTCGGTGGTGCCGACGAGCTTGAAGGGTCGTATCGCCGCAGCATAGGCGGCTTCGACGCCTCCAAATCCAAGCGCTCCGATAGTCGTACTGGCAAGACCCGCGCCAGCGCCCACCAGGAAGTGGCGCCGCGAGAGCTCCATGTTCAAGCTACGTCTCCTCAGACGTTTGCCCCCGACGGGGGACCTCTACGTCCAATCGGCCGATTGAACGTTTCTATGGCCGCTACGTAGACCAAGCGTGTCAAGGGTATTTTTGAACGACAATAGTGTCAAACAAGGGCCGGTCGTTCATACAATTTTGTGCGGTGCAATATAGATCGTGCCGAGGCTGAAACCGTTGAGTTTTTTGGCCGCCGCCCGCGGCATGGTCAGGCCCTGCGACAAAAAATTATTGTTAGCGGGAAGGCGCGAGCCGGATCGGTGTTGCTTGCCGTGGCGCTCCGGCGCACTATGATTCCATCGTGACGTTTCGTTTGGCTCCCGAGGTTCGGGGCACATCGGGCGCGAATCCAGGCGCTGCGCCTTACGGCGCAGTAGCTTTTTTTTGTATCTGTTGCGCTTTTGCGCTGTTGCCGCTGCGCGCCGCGGCTGCGGACCTGCAGCCCGTCCCCGAAAATCGGCAGCCGACATTCGCCTTGCCGGATATGGCTGGCGCCAACATCGCCCTCGAAGCGGCGCGTGGTCACATCGTGCTGGTGCACTTCTTCGCCACATGGTGTGAGCCGTGCCGCGAGGAGCTGCCGGCGCTCAATCGGCTGGCAGCGCGTGCCGATGGCGGCGTGAAGGTGCTGGCCATCGCGGTGGCCGACGCCGACCGCAGCGTTCAGCGCTTCCTTGAAAGCGTGCCCGTCGATTTTCCAGTTTTGCTCGACCGCGACCGCACGGTGGCGAAAGCCTGGCAGGTTGCCACGCTGCCGACGAGCTTCGTGCTCGACGCCGCTTTGCGTCCACGTCTGGTCGTCGAGTCCGACTATGCCTGGGACTCGGTCGATCCCGCCAAACCTATTGGTTCGTCCGTTGCGCCGGACAAAGCTGCCGGCAATCGAAACTCGGGAGGTTGACGATGAATATCGATAGACGCAGCGTCCTCAAGGCCGGCATGGCGCTGAGCTGCACTCTGGAATTGCCGAGCCTCGCCCGTGCCGATGTGAACTTCGATCCGACCCCCGGCACCTGGCGCAACTTCGAAATCGTGACGCGCCTCGCGATCGCAAATCCGGCTGGCGTCAGCCAAGCCTGGGTGCCGCTGCCATCGGTCGATCAAAAGGACTGGATCCGGCCACAGGACAGCACCTGGACCACCAACGGCAAGGCGACGCGGTGGCGCGATCCGCACTATGGCGCCGAACTGCTGCACGTCGCCTGGGCAGCAAACGCTGAAGCTCCGACAGTCGAGATCACAAGCCGGTTCGCCACCCGAGATCGGGCCGTCAATTTGAGCATGCCCGCCAAGCAGACGGTTGCGCTCAGCGCCGCCGAACGCAAGTTCAACACTGCCGGCACTGAGCTCATTCCGGTCGACGGCATTGTCAAGCATACCTCGGATGCGATTATCGCCGGCAAGACGACCGAACTGGAGAAGGTCCGTGCCATCTACCAATGGATCGTCGAAAACACCTACCGCGACGCCAAGGCGCGCGGCTGCGGCGTCGGCGACATCGCGTCGATGCTTAAGACCGGCAATCTCGGCGGCAAATGCGCGGATCTCAATGCGCTGTTCGTCGGCCTGGTGCGGGCCGCCGGCATTCCGGCGCGCGACATCTACGGCATCCGCGTCGCGCCGTCGAAGTTCGGCTTCAAATCGCTCGGCGCCAACGCCGAGGTCGTCACCAAGGCGCAGCATTGCCGCGCCGAGGTTTTCCTCGCCGGCTATGGGTGGGTGGCGACTGATCCTGCCGACGTGCGCAAGGTCGTGCTGGAAGAGCCGCCGACCAATCTGGCGATCGACGATCCGAAAGTCGTCGCCGCGCGCAAGACGCTGTTCGGTGCCTGGGAGGGCAACTGGCTTGCCTACAATTTCGCCCACGACGTCGCGCTGCCGGGCTCGAGCGGGCCGAAAGTCGGCTTCCTGATGTATCCGCAGGGCGAGACCGGCGGTACGCGGCTCGATTGCCTCGACGCCGACAATTTCAAGTACACCATCACCGCAAAGGAGCAGAGTGCGGCGTGATCGAGGCTCGCCAGCAAGCTGCGCGTCGCCGGGACGGTGAAACCGTGCTCGACCTGCGCGGCTTGCGCTGCCCGCAGCCGGTGCTGCGCGCCAAGAAAGCGCTGCGCAATATTCAGGTCGGCAGCGCACTGGTGCTCGAATGCACCGATCCGCTGACCATGATCGACGTGCCGGCCTTCACGCAGCAGACCGGGCATACGCTTGCGGCGCAAAGGCGTGAAGGTGCGCTCTACGTTTTCAAAATCGTGAAACAGCGATGAGCGCGGCGCCCATTTATCTCGACCACAACGCGACGACGCCGGTCGATCCGGCGGTGCTGGACGCCATGCTGCCGTATCTGCGCGGCGAATTTGGCAACCCGTCGTCGGCGCACGACCTGGGCCGCCGCGCTCACGACGCGGTGGAGGCAGCGCGCGCCGAGGTCGCCGCGCTGATCGGCGCCGCACCCGATGAGATTGTCTTCACCAGCGGTGGTACCGAGGCAAGCAACATCGCCATCCGTGGCGCGGCGCGGCGCGACCATGAACGCCGCAACATCGTCACTAGCACCATCGAGCATCCGGCGACGGAAGCATGCTGTGCATTTCTGGAAACCGACAATCATAAGGTCGCGCGCGTGGCGGTGTCACCGAACGGCCTGATCGATCCCGCACGAGTTGCTGCCGCGCTCGACCATAAGACGGCGCTGATTACGATCATTCATGCTCAGAACGAGGTCGGCACTATCCAGCCGATCGCCGAGATTGCCGCGGCTGGCGGCAACGTCGGCGCGCTGGTTCACGTCGATGCGGCGCAATCGGTCGGTAAGATTGCTGTCCACGTTGATGACCTAAGCGCCGATCTGCTGTCAATCGCCGGCCACAAGGTGTATGCGCCGAAGGGCGTCGGCGCGCTCTACGTCCGTCGCGGCGTTGTCGTTCCGTCGCTGCTGCTCGGTGCCGGCCAGGAACGCGGCCGCAGACCCGGTACCGAAAACGTGCCATTCATCGTCGGGCTCGGCGAAGCCTGCCGTATCGCCGCTGCGCTGCTGGAGCGCGAGGCAAAGCGGCTCTCGAAATTGACCGGCGATCTGCTCGCCGCATTGCGGCGCGAGGTTCCGGGAATCGTCTTGGTTGGCGATGTGACGCGCCGGCTGCCGAATACGCTCAATGTGCTGTTTCCCGGTGCCTCCGGCCGCAGGGTCTTGGAAAAATGCCCGCGGGTTATGGCCTCGACCGGCTCCGCCTGTCACGCCGACAGCGAGGAGCCGTCGGCGATCCTGACCGCGCTCGGCATTGCGCATGACAAGGCGCTCGGCGCGGTTCGGCTGTCGCTCGGGCGCGCCACTAAACAGCACGATATCGAGCCGGCGGCACAAGAGCTTGCCGCGGCATGGCGGCAGGTGAAACGCGAGCCCGTCGTCGCGGCGGCCGAATAGGGAAAAACGCCAATGAATGTCCCCATGGTCCGATTGACGAGTTTGGCGCATGGCGGCGGCTGCGGCTGCAAGCTGGCGCCGTCGGTGCTGCAAAATCTCTTGGCTGATCAACCGCTCGCCGCGCCGTACCGGCAATTGCTGGTCGGTACCGAAGCGCCCGACGACGCCGCGGTGTGGCAGCTCGACGACGGCACCTGCGTGATCGCGACCACGGATTTCTTCATGCCGGTGGTGGACGATCCTTACGATTTCGGCCGCATCTCCGCCACCAACGCGATCTCCGACGTCTACGCCATGGGCGGCAAGCCGATTATGGCGCTGGCCATCCTCGGCATTCCCGTCGACAAGATAGCGCCGGAGACGGTGCGCGAGATCCTAAAAGGCGGCGCCGCGGTCTGCGCGACCGCCGGCATCCCGGTCGCCGGCGGTCATTCCATCGATTCGCCCGAGCCGATCTACGGTCTTGCTGTGATCGGGATTTGCAAGACCGAAGATGTGCGCCGTAAGTCGGACGCCAAACCGGGCGATGCCGTCATTCTGACCAAGCCGCTCGGTGTCGGCATCTATTCCGCGGCGATCAAGAAGGGCGTGCTGCCGCCGGCCGGTTACGCCGAGATGATCGCGACGACGACGCTGCTGAACCGGGTCGGCGCCGAGCTTGCCAAGGACCCGGCTGTGCACGCGCTCACCGATGTCACCGGCTTCGCGGTGCTCGGGCACGGTCTGGAGATGGCGCGCTGTTCCGGCCGGACCCTCGTCATTCATGCCGGCGATCTGCCGCTGCTGTCGGAAGCCGCCGCATTCGCTCAGCAAGGCGTTGTCACCGGCGCGTCGCTGCGCAACTGGGCGAGCTACGGCCATGACGTTACGCTGCCGGACAATCTGCCCGACTGGCAACGCCATCTGCTCACTGACCCGCAGACCTCCGGCGGACTCTTGGTATCGATTGCACCCGATCACGCCGATCGGATCCTGCAGGCGATCGTCGCCGCCGGCTGTCCCGGCGCACGCGTGATCGGTCACGTCGAAGCCGGGATGCCCCGAGTTCGCGTCACGGCTTAGTGCACGGCGCCGGCGCGAAGCGGCGCATAAAGCGCCTGGTGGATCAGACGGCCGAGGGCCGCGATCTGATAGGGCTTGCGCAGCACCGGAAACTCCGGATCGGATTCGAAGACACGCGTGTAACCGGTCGTCAGCACGATCGGGATCGTGCCGTAGCGGTCGGTGACCTTGCGGGCCAATGCCAGGCCGTCGATCTGACCGGGCAGCGCAACGTCGGTAAACAGCAGGCTGATCTGTTGGCCCGAGGCCAACACGTCGAGCGCTTCCGCCGCCGACTCCACCGCGACGGTGCGGTAGCCGAGCTGCTCCAACAGTGCCACGGCGACGTTCTTCACGTCCTTGTTATCTTCCACGACCAGGATGGTGCGCTGGTCCGCCGCGATGAAGTCCGAGGTGTCTTCCGGCGACGCGGCTGCGATGACGTCGTGGCTGCGCGGCAGGTAGAGCGTCACCGTGGTGCCGCGGCCCACCGCGCTGTCGATCTGCACCGCGCCGCCGGAGCGTTGCGCCAGGCCGTAGACCTGGGACAGGCCAAGCCCGGTGCCTTTCTCCGGCCCTTTGGTGGTGAAAAACGGCTCGACCACCCGCGGCAGCAGTTCCGGCGCAATGCCGCAGCCGGTATCGGCGACGCGCAATGCCACGTAGTCGCCAGCGATGCCGTGCGGCGCCTCGTTCGCCTTCAGGTGAGCGTTCGCGGTCGAGATCGCGATGGTGCCGCCATCGGGCATGGCGTCGCGGGCGTTGACCGCAAGATTGACTAGCGCGAGATCGAGCTCGGATTTGTCGACGCGCACCGGCCAGGTATCGGCCGGCGCGTCGATGGAAAACGCGATGTTGACGTGCATGGTGCCGGCGAGCACGTCGCGAATCGCCTGCACCGTGTCGTTGAGGCCGATCACGGTCGGATCGAGCGGCAGCGTGCGGGAAAAGGCGAGCAATTGCCGCGTCAAGTTTTCGCCGCGGTTTGCCGCCGTTTCGATGGCCTGCACGGCACGCACCTCGCGCGGCTCGGTCAAGCGCCTCCTCAGACTCTGCGCGTGGCCGCTCACGATCATCAGTAGATTGTTGAAGTCGTGGGCGACGCCGCCGGTCAATTGGCCGATCGCCTCCATCTTCTGCAAATGCGCGGCCTGCCGCTCGGCGCGCGCCAGCGCCTCGGTCTGCTCCTTCTCCGCGGTGACGTGGCGGCCGGCGATGTAGATCAGCCCGGCGTCCTCCGTCATGGTCCATTGCAGCCAGCGCCACGATCCGTCCTTATGGCGGAGCCGATTTTCCATGCGCACGGTCGGCACGCCGGCGGTGAGCTGCCGGCGGCCGGCCTCGGACGCTGCGGCATCGTCGGGATGGCGCAACTGGCTGACGTGCATCGCCTTGATCTCGTCCTCGGTCCAGCCAAGGAGCTTGCTCCATGCGGGGTTGAGGCTGAGGAAGCGGCCCTCAAAATCCGATACTCCGAGCAGATCCTCGGAGACGTTCCAGATGCGGTCGCGCTCCAGCGTGCGTCGCTCGACCTCGGCTTCGAGCTTTTCGCTGAGTTCGCGCAATTCGCCCTCGATGACGTTGCGGGCGTGCTCGGCCTGCATGCGTTCGACGGCGAAGCCGAGCTGGCGCGCCAGCGTCAGCGCCAAATCGACGTCTTCGCGCGCGAATTGGTGCGGCGCGTCGTAATAGGCTATGAATTTGCCGATCAGCCTGCCGCCCGCCATCAACGGGATGAACGCCAGCGCGCCAATACCTTCCCGCTTCACCACCGCCTTGAGCGCATCGGAAAAATCCGCGGTGCCGGCATCGGCGATCAGCACCGGCTCAGGATTGATTTCGCCCGCCTGCCACAGCGAATGGCCGTCGGTGCTGCGGCGGTAGCGTTCGGTCAGTCCGCGCCAGGCGACGAATCGCATCGCGTTGTCCTTGTCGAAGCGCAAGATGGAAGCGCGGCGGCAATGCAGCGCGACGACGATGGCATCGAGCGCCGCCTCGTAGATGTCCGGCAGGCAAGTGGCGCGGTAGAGCTTGTCGGTGAACTGATAGAGCGCCGCCTGTTCGTCGGCGCGCCGCGCCAGGATAGCCTCGTTGCGTTTGCGCATGGAGATGTCGCGCGCGATCTTCGAGGCGCCGACGATGACGCCGCGCGCGTCCTTGACCGGCGATACGCTCAACGACACGTGGATGCGGCTGCCGTCCTTGCGCTGCCGTACGGTTTCATAGTGGTCGAGACTTTCGCCGCGCCTGACGCAAGCGAGGATTTGCGGCTCTTCGTCTTGCAGCTCGGCCGGAATCAGGATGGTGATCGATTTGCCGACGACTTCCTCGGCGCTATAGCCGAACAGAGCTTCGGCGGCGTGGTTCCAGCTAACGATGATGCCGTTGAGGTCTTTGCTGATGATGGCGTCGCCGGAGGATTCGACGATGCTGGCGAGTTGCTCGCGCGCTTGCACGGCGTGGCTCTGCTCGGTGATGTCGAGCAGCGAAGCGATCCAGCCGTCGACCTTGCCACTGGCGTCGATCTCCGGGCGATAGGCGATGTGGAGACGGCGCGGTCCGACATTGGGAAAATCGATCTCACAGTCGAATTCCAGCGCCTCGCCGGCGAGCACTTTGTCGATATGGGGACGCAGCGTGGCGAGGCCTTCCGGTCCGATCGCCTCGACGATGGATTTGCCGACGATGTCTTCGCGGCGCAGTCCGACCAGTTGCGCATAGGCTTGGCTGACGAAACGATAGCGCAGGGTGCGGTCGCAGCGCACCAGCATGAAGGGCGTGCGGTTGATGACCGATAGCAGCTCCGCTTCGCTGGCGCGCAATGCCTCCTCGACGCGCTTGCGCTCAGTCAGTTCCTGAAAGCTGCACACCGCGCCCTGAATGCGGCCGGATGCGACCTTGAGCGGCGCGACGTTCATCAGCACCGGGACGCGCGAGCCATCGGGTTGTTCGATGACGACCTCGGCCCCGACGATGCGCTCGCCCGAGCGCAGCACGTTGCCGACCGGCGTTGCGGCGAAAGGTAGCGGCGCGCCGTCGGCTTTGTAGCGGCGGAAGTCGCCGCCATATTGCTCGCTCGGATCGCCGAGCCGGGGCGCCCGCCCCCACAGCTCAATGGCGCGACGGTTATAGCGAACGAGCGCTCCGTCGACGGTGCAGACGCACAGACCGGTCGGAATGGCGTCCAATACGGCTTGGTCAATGTCGTCGAAAGCGTCGATGCCGGTTGTACCGGACAGCGTCGCAGCGGTCTTGGGACTTTGACCACTACTCATGGACATGGCTTGGGCGCGGTTTTCCCCTCGACTCGCAACGCCGGTCAGCCGGGGAGGTTCCGCCGGAATTCGTGATTTTTCCGAGCGTTACCAAGGCGATCGGGGCGGCGTCCAAGGACTCTCGCGATCACCGTTGACGGTCACGCCGTAGCGCCCCGGAACGGGCCTGCGGATGGAAGGCGCCGCCCTACCAAGGGGAGGGGAGCCCGCCGCTCAATGGATGTTATGATTGAAGCGGCTCGAACCCCAGATCACGATCACCCAGATCGCGAGCATGAAGCCTATGGCAAGCGCGGCAAGCATGGCAAAGGTCCTCCCTGGCGAACGATGCTGGCACAACGTTTTTGTTATTTTACGACACGCCGGCCATGGCCGCCATGGCCGCCATGGGGCGATTGAACCCGGCGGTGATGCGCCCTAGGAAACACCGTAAGCGCGGTCGCCGGGGACTTGCGTGCCACCATGGAGCCGCACGTGACCGAGACGGTCGCCGAAATCCTAAACGCCTATCGCCGTGACGCGCTGACGCCCGAAGACGTGGTGGCGCGCAGCTTTACCCGCTTCCGCCGCCACGGCGATCCGGCGATCTTCATCGCGCTGCGCAGCGAGGACGAGGTTCGCGCCGACGCCAAAGCGCTGGCGCGCGCCGGCAACAAGACGCTGCCGCTTTACGGCATTCCGGTCGCGGTCAAGGACAATATCGACGTCAAGGGATTGCCAACCACGGCGGCCTGTCCCGCCTTCGCCTATCGGCCGGCCAAAGACGCGACCGCCGTCGCAAGGCTGCGCGAAGCCGGCGCGCTGATCATCGGCAAGACTAATCTCGATCAGTTCGCCACCGGCCTTGTCGGGGTGCGCACGCCTTATGGCATCGGCCGCAATTTGTTCAACGACAGGCTCATTCCCGGCGGCTCCAGCGCCGGTTCGGCGTTGGCGGTTGCCGGCGGCATCGTCCCGCTCGCACTCGGCACCGATACGGCAGGGTCGGGCCGCGTACCGGCGGCATTCGGCAATATCGTCGGGCTGAAGCCGAGCCGCGGCATGGTGTCGTGCGCCGGCGTGGTGCCGGCCTGCCGTACGCTCGATTGCGTCTCGGTGTTGTCGCTTACCGTTGACGACGCGATGACGATGCTCGCGGTGATCGCCGGCGCCGATGCCGCCGATCCCTATTCGCGGCCGCGCCCGCTCGGCGCGGTTGGGCCAATGCCGGACGGTGTCACGCTTGGCGTGCCGCTGCCGGGCCAGCGCCTGTTCTTCGGCGACGAAAGGTCGGCCGCCGCCTATGAGGCGGCGCTCGCCCAACTCGCAGGCCTCGGTGCGAAAATCGTCGCGATCGACATCGAGCCGTTCTACGAGGCGGCACGGCTGCTCTACGAAGGGCCGTGGGTGGCCGAGCGTTATCTCGTCGCCAAGGCGCTGATCGCGTCGGCGCCGGATGCCCTGCATCCGGCGACCCGGCAGATCATTCTCTCCGGCGCACACCGCACCGCTGCCGAAACATTTTCAGCTTTCTATCAACTCGAAGAGCTGCGCCGGGTGGCGGATCGCACGTTTCAGTCGATCGAGGCTTTGGTGTTGCCGACGGCGCCGACCATCTATACGGTCGAGCAGGTGCTGGCCGATCCTGTTGGCCTCAACAGCCGGCTCGGCATCTACACCAATTTCGTCAATCTGCTGGATTTGTGCGGGCTTGCGGTGCCGGCATCGATGCGCGACGACGGCACGCCGTTCGGCATTACGCTATTGGCGCCGGCCGGCCAGGATGCGGCACTGGCGGCGATCGGACGGCGCTTTCACGCCGCGACCAAGTTGCCGCCCGGCGCGCTCGATCGCTTGCAATGAATCATTGCGGCTCGTCGATCATGCTGACGTGCGCCGCGACGACGCGCCAGCCTTCACGGAAGCGCACCCAGGTCTGCATCTGGCGGCCGATTTTCCCCGGATTGCCCGGCCGGTGATAGAGTGTCGAAGCCACCGCGTGATCGTGGCCATAGGTGCTGACCACGGTCTTTGCCAGGGTGCGTGCCAGTCCCGCCGGGGAGCGCGCGGCGCGGAACGCCGCAATCTCCGTATAGCCGTAAAGATTCTCGGCGCCGCCATAGCGGATGGTGCGTGGATCGTCGCGGAACAGCGCATCGAGAGTGGCGATGTCGTTCGACACCAGCGCCGTCTCGTAGCGTTCGAAAGCGGCGGTGACTTCGGCGACGACCTCCGGCAGGTCGATCTCCATGGCAAATTCCTCAAAGTTTCGGCTGCGATGCGGCGACGACACCTTGCATTTCGAGGGCGCGGGCGATGCGCAGCGCCACGTCCTCGCGCCACGGCGCGGCGATGATTTGAACCGCGATCGGCAATGGCTGCAGCGGCACCGGCACGGCGACCACCGGCAGGCCGATGAACGAGATCGGCTGGGTGTAGAGACCGAG
>JASHQO010000151.1 GCA_030039105.1 Xanthobacteraceae bacterium | reverse complement strand
GCCGAGCAGGCCGAGGCCGATGCACCAGCGCCGCAGCGCGCCGGCGACGCTGCCGAGAAACTTGCGCTCGAGGCGCGTCGCCTCGGTGCCGTTGCGGAATTTCCGGCGCAGCAGATAGCCGATCGTGGCGCGGGCCGCCGGCGTGGTTTCGAGCACCCGGGCGTCGTCGGCCCAGGCGAAGCTGCGGCCGTCGTTGCGGCAGCGCCAGAAAAAATCGTAATCGCTGCCGCCGGTGAAGGCGAAGGCGTGCAGGAACGGCTCGTCGAGATAGTGTTCCAGCACGCTGCGCCTGATCAGCATATTGCCGGCGCCGTAGATCATCGCCACCGGACCGGTGGGATTGCGCGCCGGCGCGTAGAGTCCGCTTGTCGCCAGCCAATGATCGGGCTCGTCGAACACCGGCAACACCGGGCCGCCGACGATATCGGCGCCATGGCGCTGCGCCACCCGCATCATTTCGCCGAGCCAGTCCGGCTCGGGATATTCGTCGTCGTCGAGCACCGCCACATAGTCGGGCTGCGACGCCGCGCGGCAGGCGCTCTGGAAGGCGCGGTTGTAGGCGTAGGTGTGGCCGCGGCGCGGCTCGACGATGCCGGTGAGCGGCAAGCGAAACGTCGGCGTCATCGCGTCGACCACCGCGGCGCCGGCGCGACCGTCGCCGTCATTGTCGACGACAATGACGCTGACGGCGCCGCCATAGGTCAATTGCGCGACGTGAGTCAGAAGCTTGCGCAAGCCGTCGGGACGGCGGAACGTCGGCACGCAGATGCAGACGGACGGCAGCGGCTTCTCGGTCCCTGCGCTATTCATGGCACTATTCACGGCGCTCTTCACGGCACTCTTCATGGCGCCGGCGCGCTCTCGGTCATCGGCGCGGCACTGTTGCGTCCGGTTCGCGTCAGCAGCAAAAAGATCGCGTGCGGATTGGTCATCAGATAACGGCCGGCGAGGCGGCGCGGCTCGAGATAGATGCGATAGGCCCATTCCAGCCCGGCACGCTGCATCCAGTCCGGCGCGCGGCGGTTCTTGCCCGAGATGAAATCGAACAGGCCGCCGGAGGTCTTGATCAAGCCGACGCCGTGCAGCCGGTCGCGATAGCGCGCGGCGAACCATTGCTCGGCCGGAGCGCCGAGGCCGAGAAACAGAATATCCGGCCTGGCGGCATTGATCTCGGCGATGATGCGCTCTTCGTCGCCGTCGCGGCGCAGATAGCCGCCGCCGGCGCCGGCAATCTTGAGATCGGGATATAGCGCGCGGATGCGCGGCGCGGCCTTGCTCATCACCGATTTGGCGGCGCCGAGCAGATAAATGCTGGCGCCGCGCTGCTGCGCGACGCGCGCGACGTCGTGAAACAGATCGGTGGTGGCCACCCGCTCCGGCAGCGGTGTGCGGTGGAACAGGCGCGAGATGAAGACCATCGGCATGCCGTCGGCGTGGATCAGGTCGGCGGCGAGGAACAGATCGCGGATGTGCGGATCGCCCGCGCACATCGACAGCACCTGGCCGTTTGCCGAGGTGAAGACGTAGGGCGGCCGGCCGCTGTCGCGCCGTGCCAGCGCGGCATCGACCATGAGCTCGGCCGATTGGACGCGATCGATCACCGCAATGGGCAGGCCGCCGATGGTCGCGACCGGCACGGTCCACTGCGGTTTGGCTGTTGCCGCAAAATGAAGAGGGCCGGTCGGTTCCGGCATGGCATCTCTCTCCTCGGCCGCGTGGTAGGCCGCAAGGTCCGGAAAATAAAGGTTAATTGGATATTAGCCTTAAAGCAGCGACTAGGTCGCCTCGACACCGGTCAGCACGGCGCCGCGGACTTTCCGCGCATCGGCGCCGAGGCGGGAGACGAAGGATGCGACGGCATCCTCGTCGCGCTCGTCGGCCCGCGACACCAGCACGATGTGATCGACCAGGCCGGCGAAGAAGCGCGCGCTCGGATCGCGGCGCAGGTCCGCCGCGGCGACGATCACCATGTCGAAGCGCTTGGTCTTGGCGAAGGCGTCGCGGATGTCGGCGTCGCTGATGCGGCGGTCGCGGCGGCTGTGCGGCGACACGAACGGCACCAGGTTGACGTTGGTCTCGCGGTCGCGGACCACGACCTCGGACAGGTCGCGGCGGCCGACCGCGACGTCGACCAGGCCGGCGTCGCTGTCGTCGGCGTCGATGGCCGACAGCGTGCGGCGCTCGAGATCGGTGTCGATCAGCAGCACGCGCGCGCTGGCCGCGGCCGCCGCCGCAAGGGTCAGCGCCACGGCCGCGGTATCGTCTTCATCATCGGCGGCGGCAACGAGGACGGTCGGATTATCGCGCTTCCTGGGGCTCTGCCGCACCGCCCGGTAGATCTTCTGAATTTCGCGCGCGAAGCGCGATTGCGGGTCGTCCACGGCGTCGAGACCGAATGCGATGTCGACATCGGGCAATCTCGCCAGCACCGGAATCGCGGCCGGCGCTGCGTCGGCCGGTGCCGACCATAATCTCTTGGCGAAGGCGCGCAGCCTGCCAGCGGTCGCGGCGCGCGGCTCGGGCTGCGGCGGCGCGGTGTCCTTGACTGCCGCGCGCGTCAGCACGATGCCGACGCCGGAGGCGAAGCCGAGTAGCAGCGCCGCCAGGCCGAGGATCGTGCTCGCCGGCGGCGAGCTGCGCGTCAGCGGCAGATCGGCCTTGGAGATGATGCGGATGTTCTTGGTGTCGATGCGCTCCTGCTCGTTGGTTTCGCGCGAGCGCACCAGGAACGACTCGTAGACGGCGCGGTTGGCCTGCACCTCGCGCTCGAGCTCGCGCAAGCCGACCAGCGCGTCGTTGGTGGCGATCGCGGTATTCTTGAGCCGGTCGACGTTGCGCGACAGCAGGTCTTCGTCGGCCTTGGCGCGCTCGTATTCGGCGCGGTCGGACAGTTCGATGCGGGCGACCTCGTCGTCGATCGCCTTTTGCAGTCGCGCCACCTGCGCCTCGATCTCGATGATCGCCGGGTGGCGCTCGCCGAGCGAGGCCTTCTGCTCGGCCTCCTTGCGCGTCAGGTCGGCATATTGGGTGCGCAGCAGGCTGATGGTCTGCGACTGCACCGCCTCCGGGAAGGCGCCGATCGCGGTGTTGGTGCGCTGCACGCTCTCGACCTGGTCGAGGCGCGCCTTGGCTTCCGCGGTGCGGGCGCGCGCGCTGGCGAGCTGGGAATTCAGGTCGGCGAGCTGCTGCTCGTTGACCAATTGGCCGTTGGCGCCGACGATGTTGTGGGCGGCCTTGTAGGCCTCGACCTTCTGCTCGGAGTCGCGGACGCGGTCCTGCAGCTCCTTCAGCCGCGCCGACAATTGCTGCGAGACCTGGCGGGCGGCGTCGGCCCGCACCTCGGTCTGCTCGGCGAGATAGGCCTGCGCGATGGCGTTGGCGATGCGCGCCGCCTTGGCCGGATCGGTGCTGGTGACGCTGATGTCCACCACGTAGGTGCGTTCGCTGCGCTTGACCTGGACCTGCTTCTCCAGCTCGTTCAGCGCGGCGATCGCCGGGTGCTCGGCCGCCAGCCGGCCGCGCGTGAATTCCGGATCGCGTTCGAGACCTTCGGCGGCGACGACGCGGCGCAGCACGTTGTCGGAGGCGATCACCTTGGCCTGGCTCTCGACCTGCAGCACCGCCGCGTCGCTCTGCTGGATGGTGGGAGCAAGCTCGGTCTGCGACGCGCGCAGGTCCATCGGATCGATGAGGATCTGCGTCGTCGCGGTGTATTTGTGCGGCACCAGCAGCACGAACGCCGCGGCGAGCGCGACGGCGCCGAGGGTGGTCAGCGCGATGATCCAACTGCCTGCCCACAGCTCGGACCAGATTTTCCGGAGATCGATGGCGCCGGGCGGCGCCGTGCCAGCGCCTGCATCGTTGCTTCCGGCGACTGCCGGCGGCGTATAACTCGACGCTTCAAACATTCACGCTGGTCTCTTCACTTACGACTTCACGACGACGCAACGGCCTGTCACGCTCGCCACCAGGGTCATGCCACCGTGGCACCGCCGGGCAGCCCGGTATGGTTAATCAATCCATAAAGAATTAAGGTTAACGTCGCGTGTATGCAGCGGCTTTGGCTGCGAAAATCGCGTTGCCGGCGGTCGCGCGCGACGCGCGGTCAGCGGCGCAAGAAGCGAAAAATCGCGGCGACGACGATCAGCGCCGCGAGCACCGGAATCCAGATCAGCATCGCGCCGAGCACGGCGAAGAAGATCACGGCGGCGAGGATGGCGAACGCCAGCAGCAGCATGGCGACGCCGAACGGCCCGACCCGCCCGACATAGACCCGATAGGTTCCGCCGGCTTGGTCGGGCCCATAGGGCCGCCAAGATTGCGACCAAGTTGGCTGCCGCCAGTCGACGCGCTGCCGCCCGCGATCCGGCGGAATGATCTCCGGCTCGAAGCGCGGCTGTTCCGGCGTGTCGGATTTGCGTGGCATGGCGCGTTTGCCCGGTGCTGCGGTCCCCAAAGCTATCTAGGCATGGCGGGCACGTCCACAAGCGGCGTCTTGCCGCTCGCGGCTCAGGCGCTGGCGTGGCTTTCGATGCGGTCGAACCGCGCCAGGCGATAGACCGCGATCGAGATCAGCCAGCTTGCGATGAAGATGGCGATGATGAGATAGCCGAGGCTGCCGAAGTGCTCGTTGAGCGCGCCGATGAACAGCCAGAACGGCCCGTCGAGATTGAGCCGATCGGCGATGAGGCCGAGCGCCTCGATGCCGCCGATCAGCACCGCCACCAGCACCGAGACCAAGGTGATCGTCAGGTTGTAGTAGAGCTTGCGGATCGGCGTGGTGAAGGCCCAGCCATAAGCGCCGAGCATCAGCACGCCGTCGGTAGTGTCGATCAGCGACATGCCGGCGGTGAACAGGGCCGGGAACACCATGATCGACCAGATCGGCAAGCCCTTGGAGGCTTCGGCGGCGGAGATTCCCAAAACGCCGATCTCGGTTGCGGTATCGAAGCCGAGCCCGAACAGAAAACCGAGCGGATACATGTGCCAGCTACGAGCCACCAGGCGAAACATCGGCCGGAACAGGCGGCCGAGCACGCCGCGCCGCGCCAGCAGGCGATTGAGGTCGTCCTCGACGAAGGCGCCGCCGCGGCGCACCTCCTGGAACGTCCGATAGACCGAAACCAGAATGACGAAATTGGCGGCGGCGACCAGAAACAGAAAGACCGCCGAGACCAGCGTGCCGACGGTGCCGCCGACCAGCTTGAGCGTATCGAAGCGGCCTTGCAGGGCGCCGGTCGCCAGCGCAATCGCGGCCGACGCCAGCACCACCACGGTCGAATGGCCGAGCGAGAAGAAGAAGCCGACGCCGATCGGCCGCTTGCCTTCCTGCATCAGCTTGCGGGTGACGTTGTCGATGGCCGCGATGTGGTCGGCATCGACTGCATGGCGCAGCCCGAACGCGTAAGCCAGGAACGCGGTGCCGACCAGCACCGGATAATCGCGAAACGCGATCAGCGCCCAGACCCAGGCCAGAATATTGGCGGTGGCCAGCGCGCCAAAAAGGCCGGCGAGCTTGCCGCCGAGCTCGGCGTCCTGGTCGTTGAATAATCTCGCCAATGCCGTGCGCACGACCGCATCGATACGCCGCGGCCTGAGGCGACGCAAGGCTGCGTGAGCGGATCAGGTGCAATCGTCATACCGGTGCGCGGGCCGCATGCTCCGGCGCGCCGATATGGCCGGGCTTGTCCCGGCGCTCCACGTTTTTGTCTTCGATCTTGCTCCGATCAAGACGTGGATGCCTGGCACAAGGCCGGGCATGACGATGTCCACTCGAGCTATTCCGGCTGGATGCCGGCGGCCTTGATGACCGCGCCCCAGCGCTGCGTCTCGGCTTTGAGGAAGTCGCTCATCTGCGCCACCGTGCCGCCGCCCGGCGACAGGCTGAGCTCTTTATAGCGTTCGAGAAGCTGCGGATCCTTCATCGCCGTGTTGACCGCGTCGTTGATTTTGGCGACCGCGGCCGCGGGGGTCTTCGGCGGCGCCGTCCAGGCGTTCCAGGTGTCGGATTCGCAGCCGGGCACGCCGGCCTCTTCGAGCGTCGGCACGTCCGGGATCGCGGCGACGCGCTCCTTGGTGGCGACCGCGAGGATCCTCGCCTTGCCGGCCTTGTCGAGCTCGATCGAGGTCGCGAGCTCGTTGAACATCAGATCGACGTGGCTCGCGATCAGATCGTTCAGCGCCGGCGCGGTGCCCTTGTAGGGCACGTGGACGAGCTGGGTGTGGGTGATGCTCTCGAACAGCTCGGTAGTCAGGTGCGAGGTGGTGCCGATGCCCTGCGACGCATAGTTGAGCTTGCCCGGATTGGTCTTGGCGTAGGCGACCAGCTCCTGCACTGTCTTGGCCGGAAAGTCGGGCCGCACCAGCAAGACGTTGGCAACGTGCGACGTGATCGCGACCGGCGTAAGCTGCGTCGGATCGTAGGCGAGCGCCTTGTACAGAAACGGCGCGGTGGTGATCGGCGCCGGCTGCGAGGCCAAGAGCGTGTAGCCGTCCGGCTCGGCGTGGAACACGTAGTCGGCCGCAACGCTGCCGGAGGCGCCGCTCTTGTTCTCGACCGGCATCGGCTGGCCCAGCGCCGCGCTGACCTTGGCGGCGACGATCCGCGCGACCGTGTCGACGCCGCCGCCCGCCGGGACCGAGACGATGACCCGGATCGGATGGTCGGGGAAATTCGCCTGCTGCGCGCCGGCGGCGGCAGCCGCCAGCACGACGGCGATGGGGACGATCACGAGAAGACGTCGCGACATGACACAAGCTCCTGGCACAAGCTCCTGGATGCGGTAGCGGCGACGGCATAGCGCAGATGGCGGCTTAAGTCCCGCGACGCGCTGCCGCGCAGCGGTTCACAAATCCCGGCCGCCCCCATAGGATCGCGGCCGGACAGGGGAGAGGCGCTGCATGAGCAAGCTCGATTTCATTCTCGAAGAACTGGTGACGGCCAATCGCATCCTGGCCAACGAGGGCATCGTCGATTCATTCGGCCATGTCAGCGCCCGCCATCCCGACAATCCGCAGCATTATCTGTTGTCCCGCGCCCGGGCGCCCGAGCGCATCGAGCGCGACGATATCGTCGAATATGCGCTCGACGGCACCGCGATCGACGAGCGCGGCCGCGCGCCTTACCTCGAGCGCTTCATCCACGGCGCGGTCTACGAGGCGCGGCCGGATGTGCAGGCGGTCGTGCACAACCATTCGCCGAGCGTGATTCCGTTCGGCGTCACCGGCAAGAAGCTGAAGCCGCTGCTGCATATGTGCGCCTCGATCGGCCACGACGTGCCGGTCTGGGATTCGCACGACAAGTTCGGCGACACGACGCTCCTGGTCACCGACATGGCCATGGGGCGCGACCTGGCGGCGTCGCTCGGGCCGCGGCCGACGGCGCTGATGCGCGGCCACGGCGCCACCGTGGTCGGCCGCTCGGTGCGCCACGCCGTGTTCGTCTCGGTCTATCTCGAAGTCGGCGCCAAGCTGCAGATGCAGTCGATGGCGATGGGCGACATCAAATTCCTCACTCCCGGCGAAGTCGACAAGATCGTCGCCCGCGTCACCGACTACACGCTCAACCGCGCCTGGGAAAATTGGGCGCGCCGCGCCGGACGCGAGATGCAGAAGCAGGTCTAGCGTCAACGCAGGACGGAGGCGACCATGCGCTTGCGGTATTTGTTGGCTGTGGCGGCGACCTTGGTGATCGCCGCCACCGTCACGATGGCATCGGCCGATACCAAGTGGCCGACCCGGCCGGTTCGATTGATCCTGACGCTCGGCGCCGGCAGCGGATCGGACATCGGCGCGCGATTGCTGGCGGATCGCCTTGGCCCGCGCTGGGGCCAGCCGGTGATCGTCGACAATCGTCCGGGCGGCGACGGCCTCGTCGCCATCAACGCCTTCGTCACCGCGCACGACGATCACGTGCTGCTGTTTGCGCCGTCATCGTCGTTCACCGCGCACCCGTTCCTGCACGACAATTTGCCGTATCAGCCGAGCGACCTCGTTCCGATCGCGCGGGTGTCGAACACCATCATCACCATCTCGGTGCCGTCGAGCCTCAACGTCAGCTCGCTGCGGGATCTGGCGGCGATGGCGCGCGCCGAGCCGGGCAAATTGAACTGGGCCGGCGTGACCGGCGCGCTCGATTTCGTCTTTGCCGGCTGGCTCAAGCAGGAAGGCCTCGACGTCAATAAGGTGCCCTACAAGAACCCGGTCGATGCCGCCAACGATCTGGCCGAAGGCCGCGTGCAGGTCTACGAGGCGGCGCTGGCGATCGTGCGGCCGCAGTTGCAGTCCGGCAAGATCAAGCTGTTGGCGGTGACCAATTCGGTGCGGGCGCCGACCGAGCCGAACCTGCCGACGGTTGCCGAGGCCGGCTATCCGGCGCTCACCATCGACGGCCTGGTCGGCCTGTTCGGCCCGCCCGGCATGCGGCTCGAATTGCGCGAACGCATCACCGACGACATCCGCGCCGCGGTCGACCGGACCATCGAGGATCGCCTCACCATCACCGGGCAGCTCACCAATGTCGGCGGCCCGGAGGAGTTCGGCAAATCGATCGACGAGCAACGCGCCAAGGTCGCCGCCTTCGCCAAGATGCTCGGCATCAATCCGCTGTAGCGCGCCCCTAACCCGGATGCTCGCGGCGAACGAAAAACGGCGGTCGCGCCGCGACCGCCGTTTGCATAGACATAAGATTGGAAGGCCGCGTCACTCCGCCGCGAGCCGCACTTCCGGCGCGGCGGCGCGGACGTCGGGGTCGACGTGCTTCTCGTATTTGACGAAGTTGTCCTGGAACATGCGCACGAGCTTGCGCGCGGTGTCGTCGAATGCGGCTTTGTCCTTCCAGGTCTTCATCGGATAGAGCAGGTGCGGCTCGACGCCGGGCACCGAGGTCGGCACGGCGAAGCCGAAATACGGATCGGTGCGATAGCTCGCGTTCTTGAGCGAGCCGTCGAGCGCGCCGGTGACCAGCGCCCGCGTCGCCTTGATCGGCATGCGGCGGCCGGTGCCGTAGATGCCGCCGGTCCAGCCGGAATTGACCAGCCAGCAATCGACGTTGTGCTGCTTGATCAGGTCGCGCAGCAGGTTGCCGTATTCCGCCGGCGGCCGCGGCAGGAACGGCGCGGCGAAGCAGGTGGAGAATTCCGGCTCGACGCCGATCAGGCCCTTCTCGGTGCCGGCGACCTTGGCGGTGTAGCCGGACAGGAAGTGATACATCGCCTGCGCCGGCGTAAGCTTGGCGATCGGCGGCATGACGCCGAAGGCGTCGGCGGTCAGGAAGACGATGTTCTTCGGCTGCCCGGCATGGCCGGTCTTCAATGCCAGCGGCATGAACTCGACCGGATAGGCCGAGCGGGTGTTTTCCGTGAGCTTGTCGTTGTCGAAATCGCAGGTGCGGGTGGCCGGATCGAACATCACGTTTTCCAGCACCGCGCCGAAGCGGTTGGTCGCCGCGTAGATTTCCGGCTCGGCGTCCTGCGACAGCTTGATGCACTTGGCGTAGCAGCCGCCCTCGAAATTGAAGATGCCGTTCTCGCTCCAGCCGTGCTCGTCGTCGCCGATCAGCGTGCGGTTCGGATCGGCGGACAGCGTCGTCTTGCCGGTGCCGGAGAGGCCGAAGAACAGCGCCACGTCGCCGTTCTTGCCGACATTGGCGGAGCAGTGCATCGGCATCACGCCTTGTGCCGGCAGGTAGAAGTTCAGCATCGTGAACACCGACTTCTTCATCTCGCCCGCATAGGACGAGCCGCAGATCAGCACGATCTTGCGGGTGAAATCGATCGCCACCATGGTGTCGGAACCTTCGCGGCCGCCGTGACGCTTGGCGTCCGGCTTGAACGACGGCATGTCGATGATGGTCATCTCGGGCACGTAGCTTGCGAGTTCGGCGCGCTCCGGGCGAATGAGCAATTGACGGATGAACAGCGAGTGCCAGGCAAGCTCGGTAAAGACGCGGGCCTTGATGC
>JASHQO010000150.1 GCA_030039105.1 Xanthobacteraceae bacterium | reverse complement strand
TAGCTCCATCCTCACGCCCGACGACCTGCAGCGGTTTTTCGTCTATTGGCGTGGAGCGATCGACGACTCGCCGGAACCGGAAGCGACGTGGCAGGAATGCGCTGCAGCCACGGCCGCCAAGGTGCACACCAGGCAGATCGGCCACGCAGCCGCCGCCGACGAGCTGGACAGCCTGATCCGCAATCACAACCTGTTTCCCGACGATCCCACCGAAATGCGCGACGATGCAATTCAGTCACGCATTGCCGCTGCGCTGGCACGAGCTGTCTCAGATGAGACACCTGAGGCGGTGACCAAGCCTATGCGCTCAGGTGGTCCATGTGGACCACCTCCGAGCCCGGACGACTACGGCACAATCAGGACCGATGCCCAGCCCCCTGCCCCGACCGGCACCGCGCTCGTTCCGTTTCCGCTGGTCAAACTCGGCAACATCAAGCGCGACAAGAACCAGCGGCGCTATCTCGTGAAGGGCTTGTTGCCGAGCGGCGGACTTGCGGTCATTTGGGGTCCGCCGAAATGCGGCAAGAGCTTCTGGATGACCGACGTGGCGCTGCACGTCGCGCTCGGCTGGGAATATCGCGGTCGGCGCGTGCAGCAAGCCGTTGTCGTCTATGCCGCCTTGGAGGGCCATAGCGGACTGCCGCTGCGCTTCGAGGCTTTCCAGCGTCACCACGGCATCGAGGATGCTGATTTCTACCTCCTGCCGACCCAGCTCGACCTTGTGAAACAGGCCAGCGCGCTGATCCGCAGCATCGAGGAGCAGTTACAGGACAAGCGACCCGGCCTTATCGTCATCGACACACTCAACCGCAGCTTGGTCGGTTCGGAATCGAAAGACGAGGACATGGCTGCTTATCTGGCCGCAGCCGCCAAGATCGAGGAGCGGTTCCGCTGTCTCGTTGCGGTTGTGCACCATTGCGGGGTCGATGCTACTCGCCCGCGTGGTCACACCAGCCTGTCGGGTGCCTTGGAAGTGCAGATCGCTGTGAAGCGCGGCGGACAGTCAGGCGAGATCATTGCCAACGTCGAATTTGCCAAGGACATGCCGGAAGGTGCCGAGTTCTATTCCGTGCTCGAGACGGTGGAGCTCGGCATCGACCTCGACGGCGATCCAGAGTGTTCCATGGTGGTCTTGCCGGCGACATCAGTCGCCAAGCCAAAGCCCGCTCAGCGTCTCTCGGCGCGGCAACGGCTGGCGATTGATGCCTTGGATGAATGTACAGCCAGCGCCGGCGAAGCCGCACCAGCGGTCTACGGCTTGCCCGCCAGCGTGCGCGTGGTCAGCCTCGATGTGTGGCGCGACGAATGCTTCGCCCGCGGCGCGGTCGATCGTGACGGCAGAAACCCCCGAACCGACTTCAAGCGGCTGCGCGAAGCGCTCCAAGCCCGCTGTGTCATCGGTGCCCGCGACAATCACGTCTGGAAAGCTTGATCGTGGCCTTCCGTCATTTGGCGCACGGAAACGCCTGCTTTAGAGCTGCCAAGCCTACACTGGCGGCAGCGTAATGCCGATTTTCCGGATTGTTGCGCAAGTATTTCATAACGACGTCCACTGACTGACCTATGGTTACGTGCTCTGGCAGGCACACAATCGAGGGTACCTGGAGAGTATCGGTCATGCCGGCCACGTAACCTGCGCAGAACGCGTAATCGCTTGACGACTTCGGAGCCGAGCAATCTGAATAGAGTTCGTTGCCACTTTTGAATCCAGCGCCTGCAAGGACCGCTGTTGGCCAAAATAGGCCTACGGCGGCCAACGTCAGAATGCCCAGCTTCATCGCACGCCCTCCTGCGTAACAATCAGCAAACTAGCGAGTAAGCCTGCTGTAGCGGTGTAGCAAGCGTAGCACCCTTATAGGGGGGTGCTACGCTACGCTACAGCCGCACAGCATAGGTGGCCCGTAGCATTGCTACACGATTGCTACGCTACGCTACATTGCTACAGGCCAGTTGCTACGACAGTAAGACTGTTCATCGGACAGCTAAAAGACCTCATTAGGCATGCGTGAGTGTTTGCGCGTAATTCTGGGACCGAATCGGCAGCACCAGGCGACGGCCACAGCTTAATCGCACGGCACCGATTATCTAATTCGGTGCCATTGCTGGGAAAACTGGCGATGTTTCCGACGCTTGCGCGCTCGCGTCGCGTGGCTGGACCCAAGATCGGCCCCAAGTTGCCGGCAAACAGGTCTATGCGCCTGGATTGAGCTTGGCTCTCAAGTCTGCGTTTCGAAGAGAGAACACACACGCGAGACGGCGACCCTCCGTTCCGGCCAGCGAGATCGGCTGCGAAATGCCCGGCAAAAACCCCTGATAGGCCCCTGACCACCTTTTCAAATTCGAGGGGGGTGGGGGAAAAAATGCCGCTCGCCGATTATCCGACCTGCTCTCCCGCTTTCGCGCCCCTCCCCCAAAAATTTTATCGACACATTGTTATCAGATAGCAGCAACCCCACTTCGGTGCGTTGCGGCTGATTTTTTTCGATGCCAATTACTGCGCATGATTTGGCTGCATCGGATTCGGGCCTTCGCTCTTGCCGCGCTTCTCCTTCTTGGCGCCACCGGTGGCGGCAATTTTCTAATCACGGTGCAGAATGCCTCGCGCGCCAACATCGTTGGCGGCTCTAACGGTGCCGTCACCAACGCCACATTATCGACGACGACAATCAATTTCATGATCGTCTATCTGGCCTCCTAGGACAGAGCACATGACCAAAGCTGACCAGAAACCCGTCTGCAACGAACAGATCGTGCTCCGCGTCCCTTCGTCGCTTCGCGATCAAATCGAAACTGCCGCCTCGGCCGAGGGCCGCACGCTTTCGAACATGACGCGGCGGATTCTGGAACGATGGGCCATGGAACAGCAAGCCGCATAGAACGGAGCGATGAACGCGCCATGATGAACAGCAACCCAAACCCACCGCTGCCTGCACAGCAGGACATCGATACCCTTCTTTGGCTGTTGCAACTGTTGTCCGACCCTGCCGCGAGCAAGAAACGGATTGCCGAGTTTCAGCAGGTCACCGCCGAGGCTCGGCAGGCGATCGAGCAGGCAACGACCGAACGGGCGGAGTTGGCCAAGCTGCGGACGCGCACCGAGCAGGAGTTGGCGCAGGCTCGGCAGCAACAAACCGACCGATTGGCCGCCGAGCGGGAGAATCACGACAGCAACCTTATTCGCGAACGCGAGCAGCTCGAAGCCGACCGGAAGGCGGCTGCAGCGGCGCGGGTAGAGGCCGAGGCCGACCGCAGCCATGCCGCTGGCGTGCGGGCCGAGGTCGAGCGGCGGCTTCGCGCCATGGAGGGGCAACCGTGATCAAGCTCCCTGCCACCCTGCGTCGCGATACGGCGTCGAAGCTTGAGGCCGCACGCACTGACCTGGAAGCCGCCGAGCGCAAGCTCGCCGAATTGAACAGCCAAAGGACCGCGGCGCTGAGCGCCGACGATGACGAGGTCATCGCCCCGATTGATGATGCCATTGTTCGGCAACATCGGGTCATTGCTGTGAAGCGTGACCGGCTGCCGATCCTGGAGGCGAAACTCGTTGCCGAGCAGCGGATCGAACGCGAAAGAGAACATCGCGAGGCGATCGACCGTTTCGAAGTCACGTTGGCCCCGCTTGCCGCCGCCTCGGACAAATTGGAACAGGCCATTCTCGCCGTCGCTGTCGCCGCTCGTGAATTTGATCGCGCGGCCGACATCGCGCAGAGGACGTGGCCTCCGGGGGTTACCGCGTGGGCGGCTTCGCACTTGGAAGGCGGTCGGGCGGGCGATCTGCTCCGTGAATGTTTTTCGCCTGGTGGTTTGTGGCGCCGGCTTGGCGAACGCGTCGTCGCTGGCCCGGATGCCTCGGAATATTTCGCAAAGGCAATCTCGGCGGACGAGCGTGCGGCCGGCTTTGCGCAGCTTGAGCGCGAGCACCACAAAACGCTAATGGCCGATTTGCGGGCACAGCCCGTCCTGCATCCCGAACTTGTGCCCATCGACGATATCGACCAGTCCGCCGCCGCGTAGAGGCAAAACAGAGAAAAACCCATGACCAGTCAAGACCGAAATGCTCCGAACGCCACGAACTACCAAAAGCCGACGCCGATCCATCTGACGCCCGGCGAGATCGACGAGATGCAGACGTTGATCGACCAGGGCGAGCTGCCGCGCGACGCCATCAAGCGGCATTTCGAGGCCGAGGAGAAGAACGTTTTCGGTCATGACGCAAAAAAGGATTCCCAGGGCCGATACATCGAGCAGGGCATCGGCTCGCCGGGCCACGAATCCCTCAACCACTTTGTCGCCATTCAGAAAGCCGAGCGCGAAGGCTACGAGCCGCCCGGAAGCTATCGTCGCGCGGTCGAGGAAATGTGGAAGCGCGATCCGAAACACGCACAGGCAATCAACCTGCCAAAGCCGCCGACCCGGCCCGAGCCGCGCAATAACGGAGCCGTAACATGACCGAGATCGCCAATCCGGGCGCCGCCCCCGTCATGGCGCCCGCCGCCGCGGCGCCTGCACCGCAATTTATTATGTGGCACGGTCAGCCCTGGACGCCGCAATCGGCCGAGGCGCGCCGGACCGAGCTGCTTGCCGATAAGGCGTATCGTGACGCCGCCATGCGCGGCGATGCAGCGCGCCAGCAGGAGCTTGCCGGCCTCTACATGATCGCTCGGTGGAACCAATCGCCCGATCCGCCGCCGGCTACAGTCGAGGACGTGCTGGCCCGCATGAGCAAGGCGGAAGCGGCGCAAGCCGAGCAAATGAAGGCTTGGCAGCTCAACCAAGTCGCGCCGGAAACCGAGCAGCAGCGCTTTGAGTTCGAGCGCGGCGAAGCGACAAAAACCCAGAAGGAAGCCGCTCGTCGCAATATCGAGAGGGCGAAGCGCGATCCTGATTTGAGAAACAAAATCATCAGGGGTGACGGACAGGCGCGCTTGCAGTGGGACCGTTGGCACTGGATTGCCTTCGCGGCAAGAGAAATTGCCGACCCTGCATGACGGACGCCGTCGCCAATAAGCCGGAGACCGAGCTCGCGCCCGAGTGGGGGCCGGCCATGAGTGCACTATCTGAAAAGCGCCGCGCTTATGTAATTGCACTCTACGACGAGGACGCGCCGCGCAAGGGCCAAGGGCTTTTCATCTATGCCGCCCAGGTCGCCGGCTACGGCACGCCCACGTCGAGCAAAAAGAGCCTTGGCGTCATCGGCAGTCGCATCGCCCATGACGATCGCGTGCAGGCGGCGATTGTCGAGTATTCACACCGATGCTTGCGCGCCATCCCGCCCGAGGCCATCCGCGCACTCAAGGATTTGATCCGCGATCCGAATCACAAGGATCACGCCCGCGCCATTGCCATGGTGCTCGATCGTGCCGACCCGGTGCAAACCTTGCACACGGTCGAGGTAAAAGATAATAGCCACGACACTGAACAGATATCCAAGAGGGTTTTGGCGAAAATCGAGGAAATCGCCCGACGCTACAACCTTGGGCCACCGCCGAAGATCATTGATGGCGAGTGCAGTGCGGTCGAGGCATCGACATGACCGACACGCCGCAGACCTATTCAGAATTTCTCGATTCGCTTCCGGAGAACGAAAGATGGTTTGCCAGCGTTCCGCCGCTGTGCAGGGCCATCTTTTGGATGATCGCTATCTGCAAAGATGCGCTGCAAGGCCAAATGCCGGACGATTTTCGTTGGAAATTCTCTAAATGGCTTGACGCGCAGCGTGGCGATTTTTTTCACGAGGAAATGATCGCGATGATGAAGCCGGCCGGTGAGGTCGAGCGCGAACTTTACGCCGCTGCAAAATCGACGCTGACATTCGATGAGGCGCTGAAAATCCTAATGAGTGATCGAATGTTCGATTTGCTCATCCAGGCAAATTCCTCCGTTCTTGCGGCCATCAAATATAGGCATGCGCGTGGCGTTGGCAGTGCACCGCCCAATTACCCGCTGAAACCGGCCGAGCAGTCACTGGGCGTGCCATCGGAAAATTAAGGCGTCCACGAAGTGTGACCAAACAGATGCAAGACGGTTCAATCCCCCCCGCTCTGTACACCTACCTTCTCAGCGAGAACGGAAAGGATTGGTATGTGATCGACTGCCATAGCCCTAAGCCATGGAAGCCGGTTGCCTTTGCGCCCGATATGGACACGGCTTTTTTTGTGGCGGAGGGGCTCAACGAGCGTCATCGCAAATTGCAAGCTGCGGTGCGCGATAAGGCGCAAAGCGAGCGGTTTCAAAAAGAGAGAAACGAATTTCTCGATGGCCTCGTAAGGGCATCGCGCATTGCCCGCGGCTTGCCGGTGAAGGATATCGACAATGCCTAATATTACGGATTTCACCGCGCCTTCTCTCGACATTCGCCCGAGCGAAATCGGCGTGGAATCGGCCGCCGCGGCCGGCCGCAGGCTGGGCGTCTACGGCAACCAGATCGCCGCCTCGCGCGATCAGGAGGGCCAGATCGTCGGCAAGGGCATCGCGACGGCAGGGACGGATGCCTATAACTCGATTGCGCATCAGGAAATTTCTGCCGGCACCAAGCATGGTGCCGCCATCATCGCCGGCCTCGACGATCAGTGGAACAAAATTGTCAATGATCCGAATTTCGACCCGAACGACCGCGTTGCCGGCCAGCGATTTTTGCAGGAAACCGTCGAGCCGACGCTGGATAAGTTTCAGCAGGGCTTTCTCACCGAAAAGGGACAGCAATACGCGCAGGAATTTTCCGACCGTCTGCGCCAGCATCTGTTCACCAAGACCGCGGCCGATATGTCGACTGCGGCAGGGCGCGCGATCGTCAGCAATTACCAGGATAGTCTCAATTCTCTGTCGGTTGCCGTCCTGCGCGACCCGTCAACATTGGATTTTGCCATCGACACGATCCGTCATTCGCTCGATGCCAAGATCGGCAGCAGCCCGACGCTATCGGCCGAAGAGGGGATCAGGATCAAAGGAGAACTCTACCAGACGGGCCCGGAAGAACTTGTAAAAAACGCCGCTATCGGCCTTGTCCAAAAAAATCCAGATGCCGACCTCAACAAGTTCGAAAGCCGCTACTCCCAATACATCAAGCCGGGCGAGATCGAGCAGTTTCAGAACGCGGCGCGAACCTATAAGCGCATCAATGAGGGCGAGGCGCGCGATGCGCAGCGGCAGCAAAAGGAAGATCAACGGTTGGACTTCAATCGAAAAGTCGATGCGCTTGAGGCGAGCTTCTTGCCTCAGAAGCCCGGCGATCAGCCACGATTGCCGGCCGATACCTTCGATCAGTTGCGCTCGCTGTCGCTGCATCCCGGCGCCGCGCTTGAGCCGGGCCGGTTGGTCTCGACGTTCAATCGCGCCGAAAGCATCAGTCAGCGGCTCGGCAAGCCGGAACCTGTCGCCGGTATTTCGCACGCGACGACCATTGACATCTTGCCGCGCCTGCGGTCGGGCGAGATCGCCGACGACAAGCCGATCGTCGACGCCTATGCCGCCGGCAAGCTGACCAACGCCGATTACAGCTTCCTGGAAAACGAGTTTGCCAATGCGCGCACCCCGGAGGGGCAGCGCCTCAATGCCAATCGTAAGCTGTTCATGGATCGGTTCTCGAAGTTCATCGACGGCGCCATGACCGATACCGGCACGCCGTCGCTTTTGGGCGCGCAGCGGCTCTACGATTTCGAGATGGATGCGCAGCGCGAAGAAGGCGAGATGCGCAAGCAGGGCAAGGATCCCAGCGCGGTTTACGATCCCCGCTCGCCAAATTTCTTCGGCCGGCCGGAGAACATCGCGAGATACCACGTTTCGCTGCAGGAGGCGCAAAAGTATCAGGCCACGCTCAATGCGATGGACAAGACAAATGCGTCGGCACCGCCAAAGCCAGGTGCAGCACCGCTCGTGCGGCAGAATGGCCACGTCTATCAGCTTCAATCTGACGGCACCTATAAGGCGATCGACTGATGGCCGAAGCTCCCGCTTTCGATCCGTCGAAGTCGTTCGAGCCGGTGCCATCGGCAGCACCGCCGTTCGATCCGACAAAGCCGTTCGAGCCTATGGCGAGCGATGCGCCGTCGGCGACCTTCGCCGAGCGGTTCACTGGCGAAGATCAGGTGCCCGAACCATTTCTGCGCCGCATATGGGAGGGCGTGAAGGCCGGCAGCGAGCGCACCTGGGAACTCGCCGCCGAAGGCTCGGCCCAACTCTCCGAGGGCATCCGGCAGACATCGCCGATGTTTCATCCGCCGCCGGAGAAGCTGCCGGACTGGGTGCAGAAGGTCATCGGCGGCGTCACGCCGGGTCGCGAGGAGCCGGACGAGCGCGCATGGCAGGTGCTGCGCGGCGTCGGCAACATGCTGGGCGGCGCAGCCGGGATGGTTCTGAGCCCGATGGGCCTCGTGACCGGCAATCTGCCGCAGAGTGGCGCCTTCCCACGCGATGCCGCGGAGAACGCTATCGGCCTTGTCGCTCCGTTCGGCATGGGCGCCCTCAAGTTCATGCGGCTCGGCGATGGCAAGCTGATCGGCGAACTACCGAAGGACGAAGATTTCACCCTCGCCGGCAAACTCTTGGCGCATGCGCGCGAGCAGGCCGCGGCGGTCAAGGAGCGCACGCAGACTACAAACGACGTGGCGACAGCCGAGCAAAACGAAGCCGCCCGCGCCGCCATCGCGACGGCAAATCTCAAGACGCTCTGGCGCGACCAGGGCATTCACCCCGCCGAGGCCGTGCATGACGCCCAGAGCGATGCCTTTGTGCGCGACGAACTGACCACGGCATCCGATGAGTCCGAGGGCACGGCCCATGGGCTTGGCGCCGACGTGGCCCAGCCCATGCCGAGCCTGGCTGAGCAGCCCGCACCGCCGCCCGGCCGATTTTCGGCCATGACGCAAAGCCTCGGCGATAGGCTTCTCGATCTCGGCCGCGACCTGCAAAAGCTCACGTCGCCGATGACGACGGGCAGCACGGACAGCATGGCGATCGCCAAAGATTTTGCCAATGCGCTGCGGCGCAATCGCTGGGAATGGTCGCGCATCGATGACGATATTGCGTCGCGCTTCACGCCCGAGCAGCGCGAGCGCATGTGGAACGCCGCGGACGAGGAAAGCGTGATGCGGCAGTCCGGCGAGCAGTCGGAGCATATGGGCTTCGCCACACTGACGCCCGAAGAGCGTCAGGCGGTCGAGGATTTGCAAACCCGCTCGCAAATCGCGTGGCTGCGCGCGCGCGACCTCGGCATGGTCGAAGGCGAGGGATTGCCGGCTTATACGCCGCGCATGATTGTCAATGCCGCAGGCGCTGCCGAGAAAGACGGCCGTGTAGCGCTCAACCGATTGCCGGATCGGATCGGCACCAATCTGCGGACCAGCACCGCGCAACTCCTGCACCGGAAATATCTCACTGCTGAGCAGACGGAAGCCGCGGCCAAGGCGTCGCTCGGCGAGGACGCGCAGATCGTGCGTGACATCCGAGTGTTGCCATTTGCTACCGCAAAGCTTGAGGATGCCATCGCGGGCCGGACCCTCATCAATGCTATCCGCGACATCGGCCGGCGCACCGGCGACGATACTGTGGCCGATGGTTTCATGCCCGCCGGCAGCGACCACAAATGGTTCACCGTCGACCATCCGGCGTTCAAGACGTGGCGGCCAAAATTTGCCGACGACGGGGCGGGCCATATGGCCCCCGTCCGCGACGAGGACGGCAATATCGTCTTTGAGCAGGTGCCGCTCTATGTGCGCGACGATTTCGAAGGGCCGTTGCGCGCTGTGCTCAACCAGAAATCCGGCGCGCTCTACAATGCGCTGATGGGGCTCAAGAGCCGGGCCACGAGCCTTATCATGTATAGCCCCTTCATCCACAATGCGGTGGAGTGGGGCCGCGCCTTGCCGGCGATGCCCGGCAAGGTGGCGAGCCTGCGCATCTATTTCGACGGCAATAAAGTCAAGAACGATCCGGCGCAGATGCGCGAAGCCATCGACGCCGGCATGGTGCCGATCGGCCATCGCGCCTTCAATCAGGACATCACCTCGATCATGGAGGAGCCGAACTTGACGCCGGGCCGCTCGCTGACCGCGAAGGTGCTTGGCGCCGTGCCGGGCCTGTTCGATCCGGCCGCCGGTACCGCCGTCAAGCGCGCCATCGATAAGGCCGGCGACTTCTGGCACAACACGCTGCTGTGGGATCGCGTCGGCGACCTGCAGGCCGGCCTCTATGCCGGGCTGCGCGACGACATGTTGGCGAAGGGCGTCGATCGCCTGACCGCTACACGGATCGCCGCCCATTGGGCCAACCGCTATGCTGGCGCGTTGCCGCAGGAGGCCATGAGCGACGGCGCGCGCAAGCTTGCCAACGTGATGATGTTCTCCCGCTCGTTCACGCTCGGCAATCTCGGCGTGATGAAGGATATGCTCAATGGGCTGCCGCGCGACGTGACGGCCCAGATCGAGCGCGACATGGGTGCCGTCGATCCGGTCGCCGCGGGCTACGCCAAGGCCATGGCGCGGCGCAAGGCCATGGCCGTGGTGCTGACCGACATCGCCCTGTTCTACGTCGGAAATTCGGTTTTGCAGTCCGCGCTCAACGTCCTGCGCGGCGACGACTCGCTCGATGGCGAGCTGCAGGGATATGCGACGCGGCTCATGGCGCGGTTGCAGACCCTCAAGGAGCATCCGGCGCAATCGCTGTCGCCGCTGTCGCTCGCCGGTGCAGGCGTCGGCGCAATTGCCGGCGGCCCGGCCGGGGCAGCGCTCGGCTTCGGCCTCGGGAGCGCCGTTTCGCAACTCAAATATCTTTCCTCGACCTATGCCAACGAGCCTGGCCGCCAGGACCGCATCAAGGTTGGCTACGCCAGGGACGGCACCGCGATCTATGCCCGAAACCCGCTCGGCAAGATCGGCGAAGAGTTCGTCGATTACGTCAATAATCCGCTCGACATGATGCTCAGGAAACAGAGCACGATCGTCCGGCCGGCGTGGCAGATCATCAACAACGACGCCGGCTTTGGCCGCAAAATCTACGATCCCGATGCCGATACGCCGATGCGCCAGGCCAGGAACATGGCGCTCATTGCCGAGCATCTCGCCGGCTCGCAACTTCCCCTCGACCAGATCGGCACGCTCGGCGACCTCGTAAAGGGCGAAGGCGATACCAAGACGAACCTTCTGCATGTCTTGGGACCGCTCGGCGGCCTGACGTTCTCAAAGGGCGCCCCCGGCGGCCCGGCCGTCGGCGAGCTCTACCACGCCCGCGAGGAGCACGATTATGCCGTCAATGTCGCATTGCCCGATATCCGCCGGCAAATCCTGCGGGGCGACATCGACGGCGCACGCCAGCGCATGACCGAGCTGGGCATCCCGCGGGGACTGCGCGAATTCTATATCCGCACTACGCTCAATCCAGCGACCCGGCTTGGCGGCCGGACGCTCAAGGATTTCTACTTGTACGCCACGCCGGAGCAGAAGCAGCGGTTGGAAAACGCACGCTGATGTTTAATCCAACAGTGAATTGGGCGTTGTCGTTGACAGCGACTCCTAATCCCGCCATCCTAATAGGCGCCCCGACGCGCCGTTGAAGCGACGCGCCGGGACTTGAAGCCAACCGCCATAGAGGGCGACCGGCTCCCATGATCTACATAGCCAAAATCTGCGGGATTCCGAGTCCGCCCTCCTTGTCATCAACAGGAGGACAGAATGCCCGATTCAACGTCCAAAAACCGGCCCGGCCGCGAGAAACCATCGCTCGTGGTCGTTCCTCGACAGATCAACAGCGACAAGCTTTATCATGCCTACGCCAATTTGGAGAGCAATCTTCATAGCTTGGAGTGTATGACTACTCTGACTTCGCAACTTGCGGAGAATGCCGACTGGTGGGCTGACTCCGCGGAATTTGAAGACATCCTACTGTTCTCGATCTACGACGTTCAACGTCGGGTGGAGGAACTGAAAGAACAATGGCGCGCGGGCTTCGACGCGGCGCGGGAGCAAGCATCATGAGTGCCACAAAGCAGCAGCGAATCTACAAAGATCACAAGCTTATCTTCGAATGCGTCCGCTATGCACAGATGGTCAGCGCCAATGAGGCCGGTTTTAACGTCGACCCGACCGGGGACAACGAGTTCGCTGGATCCATGGGCGGCCGCTACGTCAGGTCCTACAATAAATCGCTGAATCTGATCACCCGGCGATCAGCCACGACAATGGAAGGCCTTCTCGCAAAGTCCGGAATAGTGTCGCTTGTCATTCAGGCGGCGGGAGGGAGCCTTGACGATGATGACGCCGCGTTTTTTCGGTCGCTTGCGGCAGATATAAATGCCATCGCAAACTCGATCTTGGATGGCGAGCACGAAAAACAGCACCGCGAGAAGCCGCAGCTAACCGTCATCGCCTAGGTAGGATATTCGACAATGGCGCCGGGCCAGCGAGCGAGCCCGCCCGGCGCCATAACGTTCCTTCGGGAACGTTATCTTTTCGAGCATCAGCACGAACGCATCGGGCTTAAAAGTGCCGCCCATCATCGTTGACGCTGGCGCCGACGAATAGCACGCCGATCACCGCCATGAGGATCAGCGCCGACGCGAAGCCGGTGGCGAACGCGATCCACGGATGGCCGAAGGCGTCGGCGACGTGGACCCAAGTTTGGACCCAAACGCGTGAAAACCAGTCAACATTGTTTGACACCGGCTGTATAGGGCGCGGTCGTGAAAGGCCCAAAATCCGCATACTTTGGCACTGGAGAAAACTGAACCGGACAAAGGGGAGCGAATTTCAAGACTGGTGCCTTAAACCACTCGGCCACCCTTCCGGTCAGGCATTTATAGGCGCTTCTTCGCCGCGCCCGACGGCAATCGGGGCACTTTGCTACCGAACTGCTACCATTTCGTTTCGCGCGCCTTTTGCGCCTGACCCGGCGCAGCGTCAACCGTCGCCGCGGAATCTTCCTGCATGACCGGCCTGCTGCTCGCTGCCGTTGGTGGTTTCAACGTCATGCTGGCGAGGGATGCAAGAAGCTGCCTGTAACGACCGTTGCGAGGAACGCTGCCTGCAATACTCCGGTCGGCAGTCAGTTCGAAGCGGCATCGAGCTTTGGAGCGCTGAGCGCCACAGCAAAACACGCCACAACAAAGGTTGCCGGTGCGGCGCTCCCTGCGTGACCTATCCGCCGACCAGCGCGGGGCCGGGATCAGAATTTGTAGTTCACGCCGCCGCGGATGATATTCTCGTGGAGGCTGACGGTGACGCCGGTTGGCCAACTCGCTTTTTGGAAGTCGGCAAACAAGTATTCGACCTTCAGGGTCCAGTGGTCGACGAAGGCATATTCAAGGCCGCCGCCGACGGTCCAGCCCAACTCCGTGCTGCTGGACCAGGGCGAAGTCGACAATGCAGCCTTGATATCGGTAGCCGCGCCACCGCCGGTCACGTAGTACAGGAACTGTTGGGGAGCATAGCCGGCACGAGCGCGGAAGGTGGCGAGCCAACTGCTGGCGGTGTTGCAACCCGTCAACGCGCAAGCGCCATTGGTCGAGGAGCCGCGGAGATTTTGCCAGTCATAGTCGCCTTCGGCACCGATGACGAATTCCCCAATTTGGTAATTCCCCCCGATCGTGCCGCCGACGAGTCCGCCGTTGACGGTAAAGCTGTTAGTCGTCACAACGGGTGTCGTCCACGTGCTGGCGCCTAAGCCGCCACCACCATTGAGACCGATGTAAAAACCCGTCCAGAGATATATCGGCCGCGGAGGAATGTACGGCACGGGAGCCACCGGCGGCGGCGGAAGATCCGCGGCCAAAGCCGGTGCGGCGGCGCCAAGCGCCAATGCGGCAGCTATCAATACCCGCTTCATACGTCTCCCCGTCTGGTCGCTGATCGATGTCGCGTCGTCAGAGGCGGCCGTAAGCCGTCGTCCCCTCTCCGGCTAATTTACCGGAACTCACGGCAAATGGGTGTTACCGCAAAACCACAATCTACACTTTTCTCGTCGATGGCAGGGCCGCGCCCGGGCCGCAACACCGTTTGTGGCGCGACGGGCAAACGCTTGCGATTGTGCCGCTGTGGCGCCCGATCTGACTCGCCTCACTCGGGATCGGGCCTCACAACGTCCAGCAGGGCCGCGGCAAGAAAGCCCAAGGTTGCCCCGACAATTGCACCAACAATGAATCCCGCGAAAAACATATATTGATCACCGCTTGAAAGGCCGAAACGTCGCGAAAGGAGTAAATGCATGGAAAAGGCGGAGGGATGAGATTGCGGACGCCCCCCTCCGTTGGCCCGCCGTGATTATTGTCATTCGGTGGACCGCTGGCGGGCCCTGAATGCGTGCCGAGCGGCGGTCGGCAGAAGCAATTTACGTCGGGGCCGCGTGGACTGTCGACGCGCTTCGAGACCGGCCAACGCCGTTAAATACCTTCGGGCGCAGGTCCGTGCAACGCCAAGCCAGCCTTGGCGCGCTGCCATGGTTCACAGCTTCTTTCTTCGCGCAGAAGTTTTTACTACGAGCGGAAGCGCTCGGTATGTTCACTCCCGCTGCCGCGTATATTCCGGCGTCGGCGGCGGTCCCCAAATGTCGGTCGGCAGGCCGCTCCACACCTTTGGCACCTGCGGGTGGTCGCGATGCCACGGCCGCGGCTCGAAATAGCCGAGCTTTTCGTCCAGCATCTTGTCGAGCTCGGTGAACATTTCGACGATCTGGTCATCCGGATTGCGGTGATAAGTGTAGATATTGTGTCCCGGGCCGTGCCGGCCCGGTCCCCAGATGATGGGAATGCTCTTGCTGCCGAGGAAATCGCAGGCCGACTGCACCTGTGCCCAGTCCTTCAGCTCGAATGCGACGTGGTGCATTTGCGTGCGCTTGCCGCGCACGAAGTTGATGGTGTGGTGGTCCGGGCCGCAGCGCATGAACACGAACCAATCCTGGATCCAATCCGACACCCGAAAGCCGAGGACGCGGCTGTAGAAATCGGCGAACGGTTTTGGGTCCGGCACCACGAAGGCGAGATGGCCGAGCTTGATCGGCCCGATGCCGACAACCGCCTGCGGCTTCGAGATCTTCGTCTGCGTGGCGAAAATCTCGCAGACAGTGCCCTTCGGATCTTCGAACGACAGCATCTGCGAAATGCCGGGCGCCGGATCGTTGCGCGACTGCGCGCGCAGGCCCGCGGTCTCGATGCCGCTTTGGATGTCCTTGAGCTCGGTTTCCGGCGCGACCTGGAACGCCAGTCTGGCGCAACGCGCGGTGTCACCCGGCTCGAGCTTCACCGCGAGGTCGCCGAGCTTGGTTGCAAGATAAGCGTGGCCGTTCTCGCGCTCCGCCAGGACCAGGCCGGCGATTTCGGTGAAATAGGCGATCTGGCGCTCGATATCGGGGGTCTCGAAGGTGACGTGGCCGAACCGTTTCGCGTTGATCATCTTGCACTCCGACGTCTGACTTGGCTCGCGCCTCGCGCTCACCGCCGTGCCGCGCACCATAACGAAGCATGAGGCGTTGCGGTAGAGAAGCCGTCCCATCAGTCCAGCGCGACAAAGCCCGACGCTTTCACCACCGGCCCCCAGCGCGCGATCTCGG
>JASHQO010000149.1 GCA_030039105.1 Xanthobacteraceae bacterium | reverse complement strand
GGCGGCCTCTATCCGCCCGGCGACCGTCGCCGCGACCGCGCTTATTCGATCTTCTACGTCGGCATCAATATCGGCGCGTTTCTGGCGCCGCTGGTCTGCGGCACGCTCGGCGAAAAAGCCGGCTGGCATTACGGCTTCGCCGCCGCCGGCGTCGGCATGTGCGTCGGGCTTGCGATCTATCTCCACGCGCTGCCGCTGTTGCCGGCGGACGAGTTGCACAAGGCGAAGGCGGCTCGCACCCAGCGCAGCCCGCTCACGACGGATCAATGGCGCGCCATCGTCGCGCTGCTCGTGCTGTTCGTGCCCAACACTTTGTTCTGGGGAACCTACGAGCAGATGGGCAACACCATCGTGCTGTGGGCCGATGCCAGCACCGATCGCGCGCTCAGCCTGCTCGGCTTCAGCGTCGAAATCCCGACGACGTGGTTCCTCGCCTTCAACCCGTTCCTGATCTTCGCCTTCACGCCGTTCGTCGTCGCGCTGTGGAAACGGCAAGCGGCGCGCGGCACCGAGCCTTCGACCGTCACCAAGATGGCGCTGGGATGTTTCGGCATCACGGCGGCGAATTTGATCATGACCGCCGCCGCAGTCCACGCCGACGGCGGCAAGGCGAGCGTGCTGTGGCTTCTCGGCTATTACATCATCATCACGCTCGGCGAGCTTTATCTGTCGCCGGTCGGGCTGTCGCTCGTGACCAAGGTGGCGCCGGCGCGCATACTCTCCATGATGATGGGCGTGTGGCTGGCGACCAGCTTCACCGGCGGCTTCCTCGCCGGCTACCTCGGCAGCTTCTGGAGCCGGATGGAGAAGCCGTATTTCTTCCTGATGATCGCCGCCATCGCGGCGCTGGCCGGCGTCATCATCTTTCTCTGCCGCTGGCCGCTGCGCGGGACGTTGCGGGAGTAACGGCGTCATTGCGAGCCAACGGGTCCGGCCCGAAGTGGCCGGCCCGACGACAGGCTCCGCGAAGCGATCCAGCGTGCGGTACGGTTCTGGATTGCTTCGTCGCTGCGCTCCTCGCAATGGCGGAAGCTAAGACAGCAGCGCCTTCATCCGCTCCTGATTGATCCCTTTGACCAGTTGATCGACCAGGCCGCCGAGCGGCACCGGCACCTTGGCGGCCTGCGCCAGATCGAGCGCGGTGTCCATGTCCTTCTCCGCCCATTTGCCGGTGCTCTTGCCCCAGCGCGACAGCGACCAGTTGGCGCCGCTGCCCTTGCCCAATGCCGCGGCGAGCTTTGGAATGTCCATGCCGAGCTGCTTTGCCAGCGTCAACGATTCGAAATTCGCCACCATCGTCGCCCACAGCAGCATGTTGTTGACCATCTTGGCGATCTGGCCTGAGCCGACGTCGCCGAGATGAATCACCTCGCGGCCGAACGTCTCCAGCACCGGCCGCGCCCGCGCAAACCAGCGCGCCGCGCCGCCGACATAGACCGTGCAGGTGCCGTTATCGGCGGCCTCCTGGCCGAGCACCACGGGCGTGTCGAGCACGCCGATAGTCTTGGCAGCCGCGAGCGCGGCGAGACGACGGCAGGTCTGCGGCGCCACCGAGCTTGCGATGCAGATCACGGAGCCGGGCGCAAGCGCATCGAGCAGCCCGGAGCGTTCGACCACGTCGTCGACCTGGTCGTCGGTCGCCACCATGACGACGACGACTTCGGCATGCTTGCCGATCTCGGCGATCGAGTCGCGATGGCGGATGCCGTCGTTCAAGGCGCGCCGCACCGTGTCGGCATCGATATCGTAGCCGGCGACGTCGAAACCCTTGCGCAGCATGTGGCGGGCGAATTGCAATCCCATGGCGCCCAGCCCGATCATGCCGGTGCGCTGCACTGGATTCTGCTCCATGTCTCTTCCTATTTCTTGTCGTCATCCGCGCAGGCGGACGATCCAGTCATCGCTATCGCTTGAGATTATCCCGAGACCCACTGTGTCTAGCGGACGCTCCGCTGAAGCTTGTCGTCGGGCCCGCCGCTTCGGGCTGGACCCGTTGGCGGAGCATGACACGTTGGCGTGCCGTCGCTGCCGCGTCGACCTCGCGTCCGCCCGCGGTCAGCACCACGCCGTAATCGCGCTCGGCCGCTTCGGCCGATACATAACCTTCGCGTACGTCGGCCAGCACGCACTCGGGCGGCCGCTTGAGCGGATCGCCGAAGCCGCCGCCGCCCGGCGTGTCGAGGCGGAAGATGTCGCCCGCCTTGAGCGGATAGTCGGCATAGCGCGTCGGCAGGCGCTTGGCTCCTTCGCCGTCCGGGTTGATCCAGATGTCGCCGGGCCGGCCGGTGCCGCCGCCGGCCGCGCCGTTCGGCGGAATGACGTGTTTCATCGAGCGGATGGAAAAGCGCGCGTCGGCGAGATTGCGATATTCGCGGCGGATGCCGAGCCCGCCGCGATGCGCGCCGGCGCCGCCGGAATCGCGGATCAGCTCGAAGCGCTGCACCCGGGTCGGAAACTCGCTCTCGATGATCTCGATCGGCGCGATGCGGGCGTTGCTCTGGTTGACGGTGATGGCGCTGGCGCCGTCCTTGGTCGCGCGCGCGCCGGCGCCGCCGGCGACGATCTCGTACTGCACGTAGCCCTTGCCGGCCGAGGTGGTGCGCCCGCCGATGATGATGGAGCGGCTGCCGGAGCCGTCGGCGCGAATTTTTCCCGGCACGATCGGCGCCAGCGCCGCGAACAGCGTGTCGACCAGCGCATGCACCGTCGGATTATAAGTGTTGACCGGCGCCGGAAAGCGCGGATTGAGCACGCTGCCGTCGCGTGCGGTGATGCTGAACGCGCGCAGCAAGCCGCTCGACACGTACATGTGCGGGTCGATCAGCGAGATCAGCGCATAAGCGCAAGCCGCCTGCACCAGCGGCGGGCGGATGTTGGCCGGTCCTTGGGTCTGGTCGGCGGAGCCGGAGAAATCGAAATTCAGTCGGTCGCCCGTCTTCTCGGCGACGACGTGGATGCGCACCGGCTGTTCGAGCGTGATGCCGTCATCGTCGACGAAGCGCTCGGCCTCGTAGCGGCCGTCGGCCCATTCGGCGATCGCGGCGCGCACCCGCGCTTCGCCGGTTTCGAACAGCCGGGCAAAGCTCGCCAAAACCTTATCCTTGCCGTATTTGCCGACCAGCTCCTGCAGCCGCCGCTCTCCCAATCGATCCGAGCCGAGCTGGCCGCGGATGTCGCCAATCACCAGCTCCGGCGTGCGGCTGTTGGCGGCAATGATGCGCTCGATGTCGACGTTCTGCGCGAAGCCGCGCTGATAGCGCACCGCCGGCAGATGCAGGCCTTCGTTGAAGGTTTCGCGCGCCTGGCCGGAGCAGCTTCCCGGCACCGGGCCGCCGATGTCGCCCTTGTGGGCGATCGAGCCGCAGAAGCCGAACAGCGCGCCTTCGACGAACGCCGGCGTCAGCACGCACATGTCCGGCGCATGCGGGCTGCCGCCCTGGTAGGGATGATTGATCAGGAAGCCGTCGCCCTCGGCGATCGTGCCGCCGAATTTCTCCAGCACCGCGCCGCAGCACGCCGGAAACGCGCCGATATGCAACGGCAGCACGACGTGCTGCGCGACCACGTCGCCGTCCGCATTCATCAGCGCGCAGGATGCGTCCTGGGATTCGCGCACGATGGTGGAGAAGCCGGTGCGGAACAGCGAGTTCTGCATCTCCTGCACGATGCCGGAGAGGCTCGCCTTGATGACTTCAAGATCGACGGCGTCGATGGGCATGGTTGTGTGGTCCTCGTCATTGCAAGGAGCAAAGCGACGAAGCGATCCAGACGAGGTCGCTCCGCCGGGTTGCTTCGCGGAGCCCGTCATCGCGCCGGCCGCTTCGGGCCGGACCCGTTGGCTCGCAATGACGCGTCATTTCTCCTCCGTCACGATCAAATTCCTCCAGGCATCGACGCGGGCGACCTGGCCG
>JASHQO010000148.1 GCA_030039105.1 Xanthobacteraceae bacterium | reverse complement strand
GCGTAGCCCGGATGGAGCGCAGCGCAATCCGGGGGCGAGATAGCCGGCCGCTTGGCTGTCCCGGATTACGCTTCGCTCCATCCGGGCTACGGCCCCACGCACTTTCCCACCGCGACCGCCCGGCGACGGTCGGCCCTCCCCCTGCAGCAAGAAGCGTAGCCCGGCTGGAGCGCAGCGCAATCCGGGGGACAAAATAGCCGGCCGCTTGGCTGTCCCGGATTACGCTTCGCTCCATCCGGGCTACGGCGCGGCGCGCTTTCCACCGCGACTGCCCGGCGGCGGTCGGCCGTCCCCCCGCAAGCGTAGCCCGGATGGAGCGCAGCGCAATCCGGGAACGAGATAGCCGGCCGCCCGGCTGTCCCGGATTACGCTTCGCTCCATCCGGGCTACGGCCCCACGCGCTTTCCCACCGCGACTGCCCGGCGGCGGTGCCGCTGCAGGGGTGGGTTGGTCTACGGTGGCGGCTCCTCAGACACGCAAAGCAGACACATCATGGCCCGCATCTCCTATGTCGACGAACACGCCCACCCCGAGCTTGCCGACCCGATCGCGAAAATCCGCGCCGGGCGGCGCGGGGCGCTGATCAATGTCTATCGGCTGTTGCTGCACGCGCCGGCGCTGGCGGCAATCTGGCTCGACTTCGTCAGCGCGGCGCGCTTCAAGACCGCGCTCGAGGGGCGGCTGCGCGAGATCGTCATCGTCCGCGTCGCCCATCTCAACCGCACTGCTTACGTGTTCAAGCAGCACGTGCCGCAGCTCTCGGCGCCGGAAGGCTTGAGCGATGCCGAATGCGACGCGCTCGCCGATTGGCGCAGCGCCACGTCGTTCAGCCCGCGCGAGCGCGCGGCGCTGGCTTATGCCGACGCCATGACGCGAGACATTGCCGTGCCCGATGGCGTGTTCGAAGCGCTGCGGCCGCATTTCGACGAACGGCAGATCGTCGAGCTCTCGGTGCTGGTCGGCCTCTACAACATGCACACGCGGGTGTTCACCGCGCTCGGCATCGATCCCGAGCCGCACCACACCTGAGAAACGCGCCGCCTCACCCGACCGCGCGCTCGGGCGACAGCGGCTCCGCGGCGGCGTGCCGGGCGTCGCGCAGCGCGCGTTCGAGCGCCGCGAGATTGTAGGGCTTTTGCAGCACGGCAAAGCCCTGGCGCACGGCATCCTGGGCGCTGGAGCTATAACCCGTGGTCAACAGCACGACGATGTGCGGAAAGCGCGCGCGGATCGCGGCCGCAAGCTCGAGACCGTTCATGCCGCCCGGCATCAGGATGTCGGAAAATACCAGGTCGATGTCGCTGTCGTGCGCAGCAAGATCGAGGCCGGCCTGGGCGCTGCCGGCCTGTTTGACCGTGTAGCCGAGCTCCTCGAGGTAGGCCTTGGCGACGCCGGCGACTTCGGCATTGTCCTCGACCAGCAGCACGGTGCCGGCATGGCGCTCGGGGCTTATGGTGGCGGCCGGCTCCTGCACCCGTGCCGGCAGCTCCCAGGTGCGCGGCAGGAACAGCGTCACCGCGGTGCCGCGCCGCGAACTCGCGATGGTGGTGGCGCCGCCCGACTGGTGGGCGAAGCCGTAGACCTGGCTCAGGCCGAGGCCGGTGCCCTTGCCGACGTCCTTGGTGGTGAAGAACGGCTCGAACACCCGCGGCAGCACTTCGGCCGGAATGCCGATGCCGGTATCGGCGACGCGGATGGCGACGAACTCGCCGCTCAAGCCTTCTTCGCTCGCGTTGCCGCGCAGCGTGACCGGCTTGGCGACGATCGACAGCGTGCCGCCCGACGGCATGGCGTCGCGGGCATTGACCGCGAGATTGAGCAGCGCCAACTCGAGCTCGCTCGGATCGACCTTCACGGCACACGGGCGCCGCGGCACGCCGACGCGAATCTCGATGTCGCCGCGCAACGATCGGCTGAGCAGATCCCTGAGCTCCGGCAGACGGTCGGCGAGGTCGATGACGCTGGGCTGCAAGGTCTGCCGGCGCGAGAAGGTCAACAACTGGCGGGTGAGGCTTTCGCCGCGCTGGGTCGCGTTGGTGATGGCGTCGAGCAGTTGGGTCTGCTTGTCATCCTTGGTAACGCGGCGCAGCCGCTGCACGCTGCCGCTGACGATCATCAGCAGATTGTTGAAGTCGTGGGCGACGCCGCCGGTCAGTTGGCCGATCACCTGTAGCTGCTGGGCCTGGCGCAAGGCGCCTTCGGCCAATTCGCGCCGCTGCGCCTCGTCGTAGAGCCGCCGGGTGCGGCGCAGCGCCACCCACAGCACGCCGAAGACGACCAGCGTCGTCGGCACGCCGAACATCAGATGCGCCGCCATGCCGCCAAACCATTCGCCGTCGATGGCGGCGATGTCGATGCCGGACAAGGCATAGACCGGATAGTCCGGCAGCTTGCGGAAGCCGACGCGCCGCGGCACGCCGTCGACCTCGGAATTGACGGTGAACTCGCCGCGGTCGCGCCCTTGCGCGATGGCGACGCGCAGCGCGCTCGATGGACCGAGCCGATGCACGCGGTCGCCGGGGCGCCCCGGATAGCGCGCCAGGATCGAGCCGTCCTCGCGCACCAGCCCGAAGAAGCTGCCGGCCTGCGCCTGGCTGAGCAGGCGATAAAAGTCCTCGAAGTAGGCCGGCCGCACCGCCACCGCGATGACGCCCTTGAAGTTGCCGCCGCGACCGAGCCGGCGCGACAGATCGAAGAAGTCGGTGCCGACCACCGCGAGGTTGGGCGTGCGCACGTCGCTCACATAGGTGCCGATGTCGCGGTCGAGCTGCGCCTCGAAATAGTCGCGGTCGGCGAAGTTGGCGTCGGACTTGACGGCGGCGAGCGCGCTGGAGGCGAGCGGCCGGCCGTCGCGGCCGATCAGCACGATGGCCTGCAGTTGCGGCATGGTCTGGGCGATCTCCTGGAGCCGCGGATGCAATGTCGGCTGCGCGGCGCGGATGTCGTCGTCGGACATGCCGTGGACGACTTCGTCGACCTCGGCGAAGGTGCGGTCGACGGTCTCGAACACTTTGAGCGTCTGTTCCTGCATCACGTCGAGGGAGCGGGTGATGCGCTCGTCGGCGACCTTGTGGGTGTCGCGATAGCTGACCCAGGAGGCATAGGAGTAGAG
>JASHQO010000147.1 GCA_030039105.1 Xanthobacteraceae bacterium | reverse complement strand
CTCGAAGACCCCAACCCCGAAGTTGCGGGCAAGGGCCACGCACGGCTGCGCGCCGCCGGCATCGCCGTCGACGTCGGGATCGGCGCCGACGAGGCGCGCCGCGACCATGCCGGCCACATCCGCCGCATGCGCGACGGCCGGCCTCACGTCATGCTCAAGCTCGCGATCTCGGCCGACGGCAAGGCGGCCGGGCCGGGCGGCAAGCCCATTGCCATCACCGGCGAGGCGGTGCGCGAGCGCGTTCATCTCATGCGCGCGCAGAGCGACGCCGTCATGGTCGGCATCGGCACGGCGCTGGCGGACGATCCGCTGCTGACCTGCCGCTTGCCCGGCATGGCCAAAAATTCGCCGGTGCGCATCGTCGCCGACGGTGTTTTGCGCCTGCCGCCCAGCGCGCGCCTGGCGCAGAGCGCCTACGACACGCCGGTCTGGGCGTTGACCGGCATGGCCGCGCCGCAGGAGGCCGAGTTGGAATTGCGCCGGCTCGGCGTCGAGATACTGCGCGTGCCGGAGAGCGCCGGCCGGCTCGACCTCAAAGACGGGCTCGGATTTCTGGCCGCCAAGGGCATCACCCGGCTGCTGCTCGAGGGCGGCCCAACGCTTGCGGCGGCATTCGTCATGGCCGATCTGGTCGATGAGGCGACCCTGTTTCACGCAACCACAATCATCGGCCCGGAGGGCATGGATGCGCTTGCAACCGGCGCCATGGAGGCGCTGACTGGACGGCTGAAGCGGCTGTCGAGCGAGCCGGTCGGCGCCGACCGGCAAGCTCATTATGCGCGTGAGTGAATGAATGTTCACCGGCATTATCAGTGACTTAGGAGAAGTCTTTGATGTGGAGGAAAAGTCCGAAGGGCTGCGCCGGCTGAACATCGCCTGCGGCTATGATCCCGACACCATCGCGATCGGCGCCTCGATCGCCTGCTCCGGCATCTGCCTGACGGTGGTGGAGCGCGGGCGCGCCGGCAATCGCACCGCCTTCGCCGTCGACGCTGCCGCCGAAACGCTTCGCCTGACCACTGCGGGCGCCTGGCAGCGCGGCACCAGGCTCAACCTGGAACGCTCGCTGCGGCTCGGCGACGAGCTTGGCGGCCACCTGGTCAGCGGCCACGTCGATGGCATTGCCGCGCTGACCGCGCGCGACGATTTTCTCGACAGCGCCGAATTGACCTTGCGGGTGCCGGCCGAATTGGCGCGCTTCATCGCGCCCAAGGGCTCGGTGGCGCTCGACGGCATCTCGCTCACCGTCAACAAGGTCGAAGCCGACACTTTCTCCGTCCTCATCATCCCGCACACCTTGAAGGTGACGACGCTCGACACGGCGCGTCCCGGCGCACGGCTCAATCTCGAAGTCGACCAGATGGCGCGCTACGCGGCGCGGCTCTTGGCGGCGATGCCGCAAGGCGAAAAGCGCTGATCGGGCGCACTCTGGCTTGTTCGCATCGCCCCGGCTTGGTACCACCACGCCCGAACCAGGAGCAGACAATGGCCGGGCCGCGGCGTGGCAAGCGTGAGGGCAGCGTGCGCAAGGGCGTGCGCGTCCTCATCGTCGAAGCCCGCTATTACGACGACATCGCCGACGCGCTGTTGGCCGGCGCGACGAAGGCGCTCAAGGAGGCCGGCGCCGCGGTCGACGTCATCAGCGTGCCGGGCTCGCTGGAAATTCCGAGCGCCATTGCGATAGCCATCGACGCCGCGCGCGGGCAGCGGCGCTACGACGGCGCGGTCGCGCTCGGCTGCGTCATCCGCGGCGAGACCATCCATTTCGAGATCGTGTCGCAGCAATCGGCGCGCGGTTTGCTGGAGCTCGCCATCGCCCAACGCTTCCCGATCGGCAACGGCATCATCACCGTCGAGACCGAGGCCCAGGCCTGGGCCCGCGCCCGCGTCGAAGAGCAGGACAAGGGCGGTGACGCGGCACGCGCGGCGCTGGCGCTGATCGGCGTCAAGCAGAAATCCGGGACGCGCTGAATGGCCGCCGCCGCAGCCGACGAGGCGCGTAAGGCCAACAAGCGCGGCGCGGCGCGGCTGGCCGCGGTGCAAGCGCTCTACCAGATGGACTTGGCCGGCACCGGGCTCAACGAGATCATGGCCGAGTTCGAAGGCCATTGGCTCGGCGGCGAGGTCGAGGGCGCGCAATATCGCCCGGCCGAAGCCGCGTTCTTCCGCGACATCGTCGGCGGCGTGGTGCGCGAGCAGGGCAAGCTCGATCCGCAGATCGACGCCGCGCTCAGCCGCGGCTGGCCGCTCAAGCGCATCGAGACGGTGCTGCGCGCGGTGCTGCGCGCCGGCGCCTACGAGCTCGCCTGCCGCGCCGATGTGCCGGCAAGGGTGGTCATGTCGGAATATGTCGACGTTGCCGGCGCCTTCGTCGACGAGGACGAGACCGGCATGGTCAATGCCGTGCTCGATCAATTGGCGCGCCAGTTGCGCGCCGGCGAATTTGCCGCCGACAGCCGGTCCTGATTCATCTGAACCGTCCGGCCGACCGTCGCTCGCGCGTGCTATATTCGGATCGCATCGACGAAAAGGACTTTGAGTGAATGGAAAGCTCCTTGAAACGGCTGCGCCGGCGCTACATCAAGCCGTTCACGAACAATTTCAACCGCTGGCAGTCGGTCCGCTACGGGCGGATTGCCGTGCATTTCAAAAAGCACCTCGATGGCGGCGGCTCCAGCTTCGGCCAGGATCTCGTGACGTTTCTCGCGTTGCGGCAGATGCCGCGGCGGCAGCGCGTCTTCGAGTGGTGCGCGGGGCCCGGCTTCATCGGATTTTCATTGCTGGCGCGGGGCATGGCGGAGACGCTCTGCCTCGCCGACGTCAACCCGCAAGCGGTGCAAGCGTGCCGGCGCACCGTAGCCGAGAACGGGCTCGGCTCGCGGGTCACGGTGTTTCGCTCCGACGGGCTGCAGGATGTTCCGGCGGCCGAACGCTGGGACCTCGTGGTTGCCAATCCGCCGCATTTCGTCGACGACTGGATCGACGATTTGCGCTCGTACGACCGCGGCTGGCATCTGCATCGCGCGTTCTTCGCCGACGTCGGCCGTTTCCTCGAACCGTCCGGCGTGATCGTGTTGCAGGAGAACAATCGCGGCTCCACCGTCGAAACCTTTCGGCCCATGATCGAACAGTCCGGCCTGGCGGTCGTGTTCGTCGCCGAATGCCGGCCGGAGCGCACGCTGCACGACCGCTTCTATTATCTCGGCATCATGCGCCGCGGCGATCCGCCGCCGGCTTGGGCAACGGCGGCAATCCTCTGAACCTTGAGCACACGCGGACGTCAGCGGCGCGCGGCAAGATGCGCTAATATCGGGCGGCCAAGGGCGGCCGAGGAACGAAACCGGTTGGACGCG
>JASHQO010000146.1 GCA_030039105.1 Xanthobacteraceae bacterium | reverse complement strand
TGTTGGTGTAAGCCGGCGCCTTGTCTTTCAGTTCCGTGACGATGCGCTCGGCAACCTTCGGGCCGACGCCGGGCGTGCGCGCCACCATCGCCCTGTCGCGCATGGCGACGGCCGAGGCGAGATCGGCGGGCTTGAGCGTGCCGAGCACGGCGAGCGCTATCTTGGTGCCGACGCCCTGCACGGTCTGCAGCAGCCGGAACCATTCGCGCTCGACGTCGCTCGCAAAGCCGAACAGGCGGATCTGGTCCTCGCGCACATGGGTCTCGATCGACAGCACCACCGGCTCGCCGGCGCGCGGCAGTTCCTGCAACGTGCGCGCCGAGCAGTGCACCTGATAGCCGACGCCGTTGACGTCGACGATGACGAAATCCTCGCCGTAGGAGTCGATGAGGCCTTTGAGCTTGCCGATCATCGCGCCGCAACCTTCACCTTGAGCACGACGCTCTGCCGGTGATGCGCATGAGTCACCGCGATCGCCAGCGCGTCGGCGGCATCGTCGGACGCCGGGTCGGCCTTGGGCAATAGCACGCCGACCATCATGCGCACCTGCGCCTTGTCGCCGTGGCCGGCGCCGACGATGCTTTTCTTCACCAGGTTCGGCGCGTATTCGGTCACCGGCACGCCGGCCTTGGCCGGCACCACCATGGCGATGCCGCGGGCCTGGCCGAGCTTCAGCGTCGCCTGTGCGTCCTTGTTGACGAAGGTTGCTTCGACCGCGGCTTCGTCGGGGCGGAATTGGTCCAAAACACGGGCGAGCCCGTCGTGGATGGTGAGAAGCCGCACCGCCAGCGCCTCGCGGTCGTTGGTCGTCACCGAGCCGCAGCCGATAAACGCAAGCCGATTGCCGGCAATCTCGACCACGCCCCAGCCGGTGCGGCGGAGCCCGGGATCGATGCCGAGGATGCGAATCGGGCGCGTCATCTGGCTTACCTGATAGCGCCGGGCCGGCCCCGCGCCTATGCCGCCGATGCGGTTGTGCGATACGGGCGTATCGGCAGGTCGGCTGGAACCTTCCAGTTCGCGGCAATCTTCCGGATCATCGGCAGCGTGAACGGTTCGCCATGCGGTCCCTCGTCAGAGCGTCGCGACGCTCAAGGCGTCGATTTTGTCGTATTCGGCATGCGTCCCGAGAAACTTCGCGAACGCGATTTGCCGTCGGAAATTGAAGGATTGTTGCACCGCCGCTCGCAATGACGAGCTTACGCGCTCATCTTGGCGACCAGCGCATCGGACACTTCGAAATTGGCGTAGACGTTCTGCACGTCGTCGTGCTCGTTGAGCGAATCGATGAGCTTTAAAACCCGCTCGCCCTGCTCGTCGTCGACCGCCACCGTATTTTGCGGCCGCCACACCAGCGACGACTTGCGCGGCTCGCCGAATTTCGCCTCCAGCGCCTTGGCCACCGAGCCGAAGCTATCCGTCGCGGCGTAAATCTCGTGGCCGGTCGCGCTCGACACCACGTCGTCGGCGCCGGCCTCCAGCGCCGCTTCGAACATCGCCTCGCCGGACGCCGCCTCGGCGTCGTATTCGATGACGCCGACATGATCGAACATGAACGACACCGCGCCGGTCTCAGCCAAATTGCCGCCGCTCTTGGTGAAGGTGGCGCGCACTTCGCCCGCGGTGCGGTTGCGGTTATCGGTCAAGACTTCGACGATCACGGCGACGCCGCCCGGCCCGTAACCCTCGTAGCGGATCTCCTCGTAGTTCTCGGTGTCGGCGCCGGCGGCTTTCTTAATGGCGCGCTCGATAGTGTCCTTGGTCATGTTTTCCGCCCGCGCCGCGATGATCGCCGCGCGCAGCCGCGCGTTCATGGCCGGATCGGGCGCGCCGAGCTTGGCCGAGACGGTGATTTCACGGGCCAGCTTGCCGAACAATTTCGACTTCGCCGCATCCTGCCGCCCCTTGCGGTGCATGATGTTCTTGAACTGTGAATGGCCGGCCATGGGGTATCTCTCGTCGTCATTGCGAGGAGCGAAGCGACGAAGCAATCCAGAACTGCGGCGCAGCACTGGATTGCTTCGCTATCGCTCGCAATGACGCTTTAATAGTGGCCCGGGCGGCGAAAATAAAGACGATCGTCAGCGCCCTATTCATCAACCGCCCGGCGGCAGCGGAACCGGCCGCTCACCAAAACGCCGGCGTTGCCGGCGCCAAAATTCCACCGAGCCGCACCGCGGCGATCTTCGTTGCCAAGCCGGTCGCCGGGTCGGTCTCGATCGCGACCGCGCACAGCGTCGCCGCACCGTTCGCCGGCTCGAACCGCGCCGACGAAATCCGCCGCAGGAAGCGCTGCAGCGGCTCGTCCTTCTGCATGCCGATCACCGAATCGTAATCGCCGGTCATGCCGACGTCGCTCATATAGGCGGTGCCGCCGCTGAGAATGCGCAGGTCGGCGGTCGGCGCGTGGGTGTGAGTGCCGACCACGAGGCTGGCGCGGCCGTCGCAGAAATGGCCGAACGCTTGTTTCTCGCTGGTCGCTTCGGCATGGAAGTCGACGACGACGGCATCGGCGCCGCTGCCGAGCGGGCACGCCGTCAACTCGCGATCGACTGCCGCGAACGGATCCTCCAGGGGATCCATGAAAATGCGGCCCAGGGCATTGACCACCAGCACGCGCGCCCCGTTCTTCGCCTCGAGCAAAGCCGCGCCGCGGCCCGGCGTGCCGGCCGGATAGTTCAGCGGCCGCACCAGCTTTGGCGCGCGCTCGATGAAGACCAGGGCCTCTTTCTGGTCCCAGGCATGATTGCCGAGCGTGACCGCATCGGCGCCGGCCTCGACCAGCTCGCGATAGATCGATTCGGTGATGCCAAAGCCGCCGGCCGCGTTCTCGCCGTTGACCACGACCAGATCGAGCTTCCACGTTTCGATCAGTCCCGGCAGCCGCTCGTACACCACGATCCGCCCGCTGCGGCCGACCACGTCGCCGACGAAGAGGATGCGCATGCGCTATCCCCTGCCCCGCCCGCGGCAGACGGTCAGGGCGGGGGTAAGTTTTTTCTGATCCATGTTCCGAGCTTACCGCAAATCGATCACCTCGCGCTCCGTTAGCACGAGATCGAGGCGCTCGTCGCGCGGGCTGGTCGGGACATCTGGAACTTCCTGGGCGGCAAAGGCGATGCCGACCGCGATCGCCGCCTTGAGCCCGCGCAGCCGATGGATGGTCATGTCGTAATAACCGGCGCCGTAGCCGATGCGGAAACCGTTGCGGTCGAACGCCAGCAACGGCACGAGAAGAATGTCGGGATCGACCTCCGGCGCATCCTTCTTCGGCTCGCGAATGCCCCACTGCCCGCGATCGAGCGCCGCGCCGAACTGCCACGCCCGCATCGTCAGCGGCTTGCCGCGACCGGCGATGGCGGGCAGCGCGAGCTGCGCGCCGGCGTCGCTGAGCTTTTGCAGTAGCGGCAACGGATTGATCTCGCTCTTGAGCGGCATGAAGCCGGCGACGATGGCGCCGGGCGCGATCGCTATTGGCAACGCTCGCGCCGCAATCGCCTGCGCTGCCGCCTTGCGGTCGTCCGCAGGCAGCGCATCGCGCCGCGCTTGCGCGGTAACGCGTAGTGCGACCTTGCGCTCGGCGACATCATTCCCGGCCATCACGCACCGCCGCTCACTTCCGCACCGCCGGCAACGCCCGCAGCGCCTTCGGCGCTGCCTTCAGGCCGTCATCTCGCGGAAGACTAAAGTGCGGAGCCGCACCGGCCGTTGGAGCAACGATCCCGGGTTCCCTACGAAAGTAGGTGGGCGCCATATGTCCGAGCCCACGAGCCCGGCCAGGGACAGCTCCCTTCAGGATCGATAAGGCCCCGGGGATAAGGCTCCTGACGCGCCAGGCAGCCCCGCGGCGGACAATGTAATCGGTCCTCGCGCTCAGCGCCACTTGCTGGGAGGCGCGAGCCGCCTCGTCATTGCCGCCGCGCTTGCAACGACGGGTCAGCCCTGCGCGACGCCAGCGGGGCTGATCGACGGGTTGAGCTTTTTGGCGATGAGCTCGATGCGCTCGGCGGCGGCGGTGAACGCCGCGGCGACGGAGGCTTGCACGTCGCGGGCGCGCTCGGCGGCGGCGGCGCGGGCCTCCTGCATGGCTGCGACCTCTTCCTCAAGGCGCTTGATGCGCTGGTTGGTCTCGGCCAGCGAGTCGGCAATCGTCAGTGCCGCCATCACGGTGAGCCGGGTGTCGCCGATCTCGCCGAACTTGCCGCGCAAGCCTTCGATGCGCGTATCGAGATCGCGGGCCAGGTCCATGAGATGCGCTTCCTGGCCGTCCTCGCAGGCCATGCGGAACTGGCGGCCGTTGATGGTGACGCTGACCTGGGACATGTTCCCCTAGAACCCCCTGCTTCCCCTAGAACCCCCTGCGGCTAGCCGTCAGGCTCGCGCGATTCGCGAGCCGCAAGCAAAACGATTCAGTCATCCGCTCCCAGCGCGCCGCGCACCGCCGCGATGGCCTGATCGATGCGCTGCGCGATCTCGCGATTGGCGGTTTCGAGCGCGTGGCTGCGCGCCGCGGCATGGTCGAGCTCGCCGGCGAGCCGCGCGCGGTCGGCGTCGACGGCG
>JASHQO010000145.1 GCA_030039105.1 Xanthobacteraceae bacterium | reverse complement strand
GCCGAGCACATGGGGACGAGCACATGGGGAAATGCCGATGCCAATGCAAGGGGCCGAGGCGGCAACGACGGCGATGGTAACGCTCGCCGACATCGAGGCCGCCCGCCGCACCATTGCCGGCCATGTGCTGCGCACGCCGCTCTTGCCGGCGCCGCCGCTGTCGGCGCTGACCGGCGCCGAGGTCTTCGTCAAATACGAGAACCTGCAGGTGACCAATTCGTTCAAGGAGCGCGGCGCCTGCGTCAAGCTCGCGGCGTTGAGCGACGATGAGCGCAGCCGCGGCGTCATCGCCATGTCCGCCGGAAACCACGCCCAGGCGGTCGCCTATCACGCGCGCCGCCTCGACATTCCGGCGACCATCGTCATGCCGGAGACGACGCCGTTCGTGAAAGTCAAAGTCACCGAAGCGCTCGGCGCCAATGTGGTGCTTTACGGCGAGACTCTCACCGAGGCGCAGATGCGCGCCGAAGCCATCGCCGGCGATCGCGACCTGGTCTGGGTCCATCCCTACGACGATCCGCACATCATCGCCGGCCAGGGCACGATCGCGCTCGAAATGCTGGCTGATGCGCCCGACCTCGACACGATGGTCATTCCGATCGGCGGCGGCGGGCTGATTGCCGGCAACGCCATCGCCGCGCGGTCGACAAAGCCGTCGATCGAAATCGTCGGCGTCGAAGCGAAGCTTTATCCGTCGATGTGGAACGCCCTCCGCGGCGGCGACCTGCCGCTCGGCGGCGCGACGCTCGCCGAAGGCATCGCGGTGAAGAACGTCGGCGCGCTCACCGCGCCGGTGGTGCGCGAGTTGGTGAGCGACATCATTCTGGTCGACGAGCCCTTGATCGAGCGCGCGGTGAACGCCTTCCTGACGTTGCAGAAGGCGATGGCGGAAGGCGCGGGCGCCGCGGGGCTCGCCGCCATGCTGGCGGCACCGCAGCGCTTTGCCGGCCGCAAGGTCGGCCTGATCCTGTGCGGCGGCAATATCGATCCGCGCATCCTCGCCTCCATCATGGTGCGCGAGCTGGAGCGTGACGACCGCATCGTGTCGTTCCGCCTGACCATTCCGGACCGGCCGGGAATTCTGGGCCAGATCGCCAGCCGCCTCGGCGAGCTTGGCGCCAATATTCTCGCCGTCGAGCACCACCGGCTGTTTCTCGACGTGCCGGCCAAAGGCGCCAAGCTCGACGTCACCATGGAGACGCGCGACGGCGCCCACGCCGACGAGATTTTTCGCGCGCTGGTCGACGACGGCTATCGGCCGATGCGTTTGGCGAGCGGCGCGGTGCTGGAATGAGCCGCCAGGGCACGATCCGGAAAAAGCCTGGCCTTGGACTTTGATCCGAGGATGGAAACCGGTTTTCCGAAAAGATCGTACCCCACCAAACAACCAGCTAAAACGCAAATCGCTCCAACTTGAAGCGATCTCGCGTTAGCGCACGCCGCCGATGCCCGGATCGTAGGGAGCCGGAAAATCGGTTTCGGCTTTGGGCGGCTCGGGCGCGACGGCCGGGCGGGCGCGCGGCAGCGGAATGGTGCCGTCGGCGAGCGCGAGAATGCTCGGCCGATGCCGCGGCATCGGCACCGGGCCGGCGATCGGATCCGGCGGCGGCAACGCGTCGTCCGTCGTGTCAGGCGCGGCGGCAGCCGGCTGCGTCTGCGCGCTCATGGCCGGCGGATCGGGGAAAACGCTGGGCGCAGGGGCAGAAGGGGCAGGCGGCGTCGGCGTCGCCGCGCCGATTGGCGACGCCGGCCACGGCGACGAGGCCGCTGCCGGTTGTGCGGCGGCGACCCCGTTGTCGGGAATGCTGCCGGTGCCGCCGGTGTCGGTGTTCGAGGCCGGGCTACCGCCGCTCGGTGGCGCCGACGGTGTCGTGGGCACGCTGGCGACGGCGGTAGTCGCGGGCGCTGGGTTGCTGCTGGAGGTCGCGCTGTCGGTCGTCGAGATGCTTGTCGGCGCTGCGGCCGCTACCGGGAGCAGCGGCCGGGCGTCGGGAATGGTGGGTTGCGCGATGTAGGTGCGCATGAACGCGGTGATGGTCCACAACACCACCGGGACCGCGATGATCACGGCCAAGAGAATGATGATGCGCCGGAGCAACGGCGCGTAGTGCTGGATGCTGTCGTCGTCGTAGTCGCGCATGGCACCCGCCTCGCTCAAGCCATCCCGGGGGCGATTGTCGGTTACGCAACGCCCTTCTTCAGCGTCTCCGCCACCCGTGCGGCAAAGTAAGTCAGCACGCCATCGGCGCCGGCCCGCTTGAAGGCGATAAGGCTTTCGGTCATGGCCTTGTCCCCGTCGAGCCAGCCGTTCCCCGCGGCGGCCATGATCATCGCATATTCGCCCGACACCTGGTAGGCGAACGTCGGCATGCCGAAGGCGTTCTTCACCCGTGCCAGGATGTCGAGATAGGGCAGGCCGGGCTTGACCATGACCATGTCGGCGCCTTCGCCGATATCGAGCTCGACCTCGCGCAACGCTTCATCGCTGTTCGCCGGATCCATCTGGTAGGTCCGCTTGTCGCCGATCAGGGTCGCGCTGGACCCGACCGCGTCGCGGAACGGGCCGTAGAAGGCCGAAGCATATTTGGCCGCATAGGCCATGATCTGCACGTCATCGAAGCCGGCGGCATCGAGGCCGGAGCGAATGGCGCCGACGCGGCCGTCCATCATGTCGGAGGGCGCGATGATGTCGCAGCCAGCCTCGGCCTCGACCAAGGCCTGGCGCACCAGGACGCTCACGGTCTCGTCGTTGAGGATCACGCCGTCGCGCAGCAGTCCGTCATGGCCGTGGCTGGTATAAGGATCGAGCGCCACGTCGCATAGCACGCCGATCTCCGGCACCTCTTTCTTGATGGCGCGGATGGCGCGGCAAACGAGATTGTCCGGATTGAGCGCCTCGGACCCGGCGTCGTCGCGCCGCGCCGGATCGGTATAGGGGAACAGCGCCAGGCATGGGATGGTCAGCTTGGCGGCGCGTTCTGCGGCGCGCACCGTCTCGTCGATCGAGAGGCGCTCGACGTCGGGCATGGAATCGACCGGCGCGCGGACTTTCGTGCCATCGACCAGGAACAGCGGCCAGATCAGATCGTCGGTGCTGAGCACATGCTCGCGGACCATGCGCCGCGCCCATTCGGCGCGGCGGTTGCGGCGCGGGCGGATGGCGAGGTCGAGCCGTTCCGCGGGCTTTTCGGTTTCCACCGGCACGATGCGGCCGCGCTCCAGCGGCCGGCCGAATTTGATCGCCATAAACGCGCTCCGTCGCTGCCGGAACTCCCGGCGGCGGGTTCCTTTTACTCCGTCCGTGCCCGACTCGCCACTGGCCCCGTTTAGGCCGTTTTTCTGCGCCGTTGACGGGTTAACGGAGCGTCTCTAACGATTTCGATACCATGAGCGATCAATCGGAACGGCGGCCGACCAGGCCGAGCGACCTCCTCGAGCCGGTGCGCGCCGGCAAGGGCGCGCGGGCGGGCGGCTCCTGGACCGAATACCTCGTGCTGTTCCTGCGGCTGATGGCGGCGGTGTCGCTGCTCAAGGGCCTGTACCACTGGGCGCAGGTCTGCGGCATCGGGGCGGCGCCCGACGAAGGCTTCCTGGCGCACAGCATGGCGTGGCGGGCGGCAACGGTGTTCTTCGCCATTCTCGACCTCGTCGCTGCGGTCGGCCTGTGGCTCGCCGCCGCCTGGGGCGCGGTGGTCTGGCTCAGCTCCGTCGTCTCGATGGCGGTGGTCGAGGTGTTTTTCCCCAACGTCTATGGCGGCAGTGTTGCGGTTGTGTTCGTCGAGGTGACGCTGCTCGGCGTCTATCTGTGGCTCGCGATCGTCTCGGCGCGCGAGCACCAGGCGTGACATTGGCGGCGAGAGTGGCCGAGACGCGATTCGATCAGATCTGGCCGGTCACGACCGCGGCGAGTCGCGCCGGGTCCGCCGGCGCAGTGTCTCCCCGCCAGGCGACGTGAAGGTCCGGACGGAGCAGCACATGATCTTTTTCATAGATATCGCGCGCGTGCGGGACCGCGCTCACGTCCAGTACCTGGAACGGGCAGCGCAGCGAACGAAAGGCTTCGGCCAGTTTCTCGAGCTCCGCGGTGCGCGGCGCGCACGTGACCAAGGCATAGCCGCCGTGCAGATGATCCTGCACCGCGGATCCGTCCTTCAGCCATAAGTGCGGAAGGCGGGCGCCGGGACGGGTGGTGGGGATATATTGGTAACTGGCCTGGTCGGCGCCGTCGTCGTCGCTTTCGTAGCAGACGATCGGCGATTTCAGATAACGATATCCAAGAATTATTCCGCCCAGACCGGCCAGACTCGCGCCTTTTCGATGTTCGTCGAGCCAAACTTGGCCAAGGCGCGTCCGCGCCGCTTGATCGTTCGACTTCATCACGGCCGAGCATTCGATGGCACACCGGTTGCGCCAAACCAGACGAGCCTCGAAAGCTCGCTGCGAAGCCTTCACATTTCGCTCGCCGATCGGCCGGCGCTCGACTTCATAGGTCGCGAGCAGGTCTGGACCGCCCCAGCCCTGTAGCGTCCCCGCCAGCTTCCAAGCGAGGTCGATGGCGTCGCCGATTCCCGTATTCATGCCCAGTCCGCCGTTCGGCGTGACGAGGTGCGCCGCGTCGCCCGCCAGAAAGGCGCGCTTCGAAGCATATCGGTTGCTCAACAACCGGCGCATCGTCCATTTGCCGACATACAGGGTCTTGTAGGAGATCGGCATTCCCACCATGGTCTCGAACAAAGCCGGCATCGCCGCTTCGTCATCGATCATGGCATGCAGCGAAAAATGACGCGTATCGCCCTGAGTGATCAAGAACGTCCACTGATCGTCGGCGCGGTAGTAGTGCGCGCCTTTGCCCGTCGCAAACCGGTCGAACAGCCCCTCGCAATGAAACAGCGCTTGCATCTGCTCGCCCAAGTTGGCTTGCCCCTCGAGCCGGAACCCAAGGCCGGTGCGCACAGTGCTCGAGCCGCCGTCACAGCCGACCAGATATCGGCTTGTTATCGTTTCCTCCCGGCCGGCCAAATCTCTGACCCGGGCCACGACCTCGTCTTCGTGCTCCGCAAACGAGAGCAGCTCGCAGCCGAAGCGCACGGCCACGCCCCGCACCTTCTCCGCGACGGATTTCAACAGTGGCTCGAGCGCGTATTGGGAGACGATCTGATAGGGCTCCGCCGGGAACCGGCCGTCATTCGCCTGTTTGCCCTGCTGCCTGGCCTCGGCGACGGATGGCACCCTAAGCTGCGCGATCGCCGGTTCCGCAAGCGAGGTCACCAGGAAGGCGTCGAGCGGCAAATCTGCCGGATACCCGGCGTTCCTCACTGCGTCGGCGATGCCGAGGCGCCGAAAGTGCTCCATGGTTCGCGCGTGGCACCGCTCCATCTTCGGCAAGAAAGAAGGTTCCGGACGCTTGTCGATCAACAGGCATTCGATGCCTCGCTGACCGAGATCGATGGCGAGCATCAATCCAACGGGCCCGCCGCCGACGATCAAGACCGGCCGATCGCTCATTGCAACTCCTAATCCCGCCGTGCCGCCCGCAGCGCCGCGCGGATGCGCTGCGGCGTCGCCGGAATTTCGTCGATCGAGACGCCGAACGGGGAGAGCGCGTCATTGACGGCATTGATCACCGCGGCCGGCGCACCGATGGCGCCGCCTTCGCCAAGGCCCTTGGCGCCGGTGATCGAGGATGCCGCGGGCGATTCGATGTGGTGCAGCTCGATCGACGGAATTTCGGCCGCGGTCGGCGGCGTGTAGTCGGCAAGCGTCGCGGTTTGCACGTTGCCGAAGCCGTCGTAGACGATCTCCTCGAACAGCGCGTTGCCGATGCCTTGCGCGATGCCGCCGTGTACCTGACCGTCGGCGATCAGCGGATTGACGATGCGGCCGGCGTCTTCGACGACGAGGAATTTCTCGAGCCGTACCCGGCCGGTCTCGATATCGACCTCGACGATGGCGACGTGACAGGCATTGGAGAACGTGCCGGGCGGATCGTAGTCGGCGCTTTCGCTCAAGCCCTGCGTGATCTCGCCCTTGAACCGATGCGCCTGGTGATAGGCGGCGCGGGCGAGTGCCGCGATCGGCGTCGTGCGATCGGTCCCTAGAACTTTGGCTTCGCCGTTTTCCAGCACGATATCGTCCGCCGCCGCCTCCAATACCTGGCTGGCGATGATGAGAAGCTTGTGCCGGATCTTTTGCGCGGCGAGCACCGAAGCCCCGCCGGCGAGGACCAGCGAGCGGCTGGCGAAGGTGCCCCAGCCATAGGGCGTGCGGTCGGTATCGCCGTGCACGATGCGCACCTGCGCCGGCGCCACGCCGAGCTGGTCGGCGATGATTTGCGCCAGCGTCGTGCGCAAGCCTTGCCCGTGCGGGCTCGCGCCGATGCGCGCTTCGACCAGGCCGGACGGGTCCATGGCGATCTCGGCCGTCTCCCAGCCCGGCGTGATCTCCATGCCGCGCGTGGCGAAGGCCGCGCTGCCGTAGCCGGTACGCTCGGAAAAAGTGGCAAAGCCGATGCCGAGATGGCGGCCGTTTGCGCGCGCTTGCCGTTGTCGCGCACGGAACGCGTCAAGGTCGATCGCCGCGACGGCTTGCTCCATGGTCTCGACGTAGCTGCCCTCATCGAACACCAGCCTTGTCGCCGACGTGTACGGAAACGTCCTGATCAGATTACGCCTGCGGATTTCGTCAGGGCTGAGCGCAAAGGCGGCCGCCGCCTTGTCCATCAGCCGCTCGATGGCAAAGGTGATGACCGGCCGCGCCACGCCGCGATAGGGCGCCATGGTGCAGGTATGGGTGGCGACGCCGCGCGCCACGCAGGAATAGGCGCGCACGTCGTAGGGCCCCGGCATTTCCGCCATGGCCATCAGCGGCTCGACGCCGCAGGTGGTCGGAAAGCACGAATAGGCACCGCTATTGGCGACAACGTCGGTCGACAGCGCGATGAGCTTGCCGCGCGCGTCGAAGGCGCCATCAAGCGTCACGTGCTGATCGCGGCTGTGGAAGGCGGCGATCAGGTTTTCGCGGCGGTCTTCGCTCCACGCCACTGCCGCGCGCAGCTTTCTCGCCAGCCAGACCACAAAGACATATTCGGCCGGCAGCGACATTTTCTGGCCAAAGCCGCCGCCGACGTCGGGCGCTACGACGCGCAGGTCGGCCTCGGGAAACTGCAGGCTGTCGGCGATCGCGGTGCGCAACAGATGCGGCATCTGCGTGGCGCAGGTCAGCGTCACGCGGCCCGAGGCCGGATCGAACGCGGCGTGCGCGCCGCGCGCTTCGAGCGGCGTCGCGTTCTGGCGGCGCGAGCGCACCGCGACGCTGATGCGCCGATGCGCTTTCGCAATCGTCGCGTCGAAATCCGCGGTCTTGAACCGGCCCTCGACCACGACGTTCGAGGCGACGGCGTCGTGCACGCGCGGCGCGCCGGGCACCAACGCTTCGCGCGCATCGACGACCGCCGGTAACTCGGCAATTTCGATTTCAACGGTGTCGGCGATGTCCTCGGCTTCGGCCGGCGTCGCCGCCGCGACGGCGGCGATCGGCTCGCCGACGAAGCGCACGACGTCGCCGGCCAGGATCGGCTGCTCGACCGGCTGATAGTTGAACTTGTGCAGCATCGGCCGGATCGGCCGTGCGCCGTCGAGGTCGCCGGCGCGATAGACCCGCGCGCCGGCCGGCGCATGGACCCCGACAATGCGGCCTGACGCCACGGCGCTGCGCACGAAGCGCACCCAGAGTGCGGCACTGAGATCGGCAGTAAAGCGGCCGCGGCCCGTCACCAGCGCCGGATCTTCGAGACGCCGAATGGCGCGGCCGACCCATTTCAGTCCGGAGCCGGCGGCAGTCATCGGCAGTCAGTCGGGCTGGATGCGTAAGGTGCGCGTCGCCGGCGCGAACCACGCATCGAAGATCTTCGCCGCTTCGCCCGATGCTTCGAGCTCGAGCAGCGTATTATCGACGAAGTCGAGGCATTGCGGCTCGTTCCTCTTCAGCGCGAGGCCCGCAGTTTGCGGTAGTTGGTCGTCACCCATCGGCGCGAAATCGACCCCGTGGCCGCTTCTGTGCGCATACCATAACAGCGGCATCTTGTCGGCGAGAAAGCCCGCGACCTGCTTGTCGTCGAGTGCCGCGAATGCCGCACCCAGCAACAGCCGGGCGCAAGGGTAGGGCTCATGCATCGGGCAAGCCTAAAGCATGATCCCGAAAAGTGGAAACCGGTTTTCGGAAAAGATCATGCGCAAGCAAAAGGCTGGAGCGGGATGACGATTCGACCAAAACTCATCCCGCTCTAGCCCGGATCGAGCGGCGGCGAAATCCAGCTACTGGTGCTCGACGGCGGACTGACGGTGGCGTAGCAACGTAGCCCGGATGAGCGCAGCGATATCCGGGGTCGATGTTGCCGCTTCAAGACCGCTCCCGGATGTCGCTCCGCTCATCCGGGCTACAAATAATCACCGACCGTCTCGGCTCACCGCCCAGCGCCGGCGATCCTTCAGCGACAGGACCGGGCGCTGCATCACGCCCCGGAATTTGCATGTTGCGCAAATCCATGCGCGGTCAAAACCGCGGCGGCTCGCCGGCATACGCCTGGCCGATGACGTTTGCGAGGTCGGCTTTGCCGACCGGCCGCGGATGGTCGATCTTGACCGCCGCCACGACCTCGACCGCCTCGGCGAGGTCGTCCTCGCGCATGCCGAGACCTTTCAGCCCGGTCGGCAGCCCGAGCCGCACATTGAGATCGTAGAGCCCGCGCGCCGCGTCGCGCACCCCCAGCGCACGCTTGATGCGCTCCATGGCGTCGGGCGCGGCCGAGGCGTTGAAGCCGATGGCGTAAGGCGTCGCTACCGCGTGGGTGTGGGCGTGGTCGAGATTGAACCATTGCCGCACGCGCTGCGCGACGGCGTGTTCGAGCCCGACCTCGGCGCGGAAATTCGCCGCGAGCCAGGCGCCGTAGAGCGCCTCGTTGCGCGCATCGAGGTCGCGCGGATTTTGCACGATGCGCGGCAGGTTGACGCCAAGCTTCCGGATCGCTTCCTCAGCCATCGTCTGCACCACGGGGTTGGTGTCGCGGCCGTAGAGGCTTTCGACCGCGTGCGCCATAGCGTTCATGCCGCTGGCCGCAGAAAACCGCGCCGGCACGTCGAGGGTGAGGGCGGCATCGTAGATCGCGGTCGCCGGCAGTCCGCCGCTGCCGTTGGTGCGACTTTCGCCGACGCCGATCGACCAGCGTGCCGCCATTTCCGAGCCCGAATAGGTGGTGACGATGGCGATGTAGGGCACTTTCGTCGCCGCGGCCGCAGCTTTGGCGAGCCCGATCGGCGAGCCGCCGCCGAACACGATGAAGCCGTCAAGCTCGAGCCGCCTGATGTTGGCGACGAGGCGCTCGTACACGTCGCGTGGCGTGTTCGGCGCCGAGCCGTCGAACAATTCCACGCAGCGGTCGGCGACTGCGGCGGTGGCGCGGCGCGCGGCCTCGGCCCGCGATTTCGAGCTGATGACCATGAGCCGCGAGATTTTATGAAAGTCGGCTTCCGCGCGCAGCGCGTCGATGGCGCCGATGCCGACAACGACGCGCACCGCATCGGAACGGTAGGTGAAGGGATACATTGTCTCTCAGTGTCTCTCAGTCCCACGTTCACCGTCATTGAGGTGGCCGCGAAACGGCCCTCGAAGGATACGGCCAAGGCGCCGGCTGTAGCCGATCTGGTCGCCGTCGCCTTCGAGGCTCGCTCCGCTCACACCTCAGAGTGCACTACTCCGCCTTCATGCCGGCTTTTTTCACGACCGGGCCCCACTTGGCGATCTCCGCTTCGATGAACTTGCCAAATTCGGCGGAGCTCATGTGCACCGGCGCCGCGCCCTCGTTGTCGAGGTATTTTTTGGTCGCCGCCGAATCGAGCAGCTCGCCGATGACGTCATGCAGCTTGTCGACGATCGGCTGCGGCGTGTCTTTCGGCGCGATGATGCCCCACCAGTTGGTGGCAACGTAGCCGGGCACGCCGGCCTCGGCGACGGTCGGCAGATCCGGCAGGATCGGGCTCCTTTGCGTGCCGCCGGTGGCGAGCGCCCGCAACTGGCCGGACTGGATGCTCGGCACGGTCTGCACGATCGAGGAGAACATCACCTGGTCCTCGCCGGCGATGACGGCGAGCATCGCCGGGCCGCCGCCCTTGTAGGGAACGTGCTGGATGTCGACGTCGGCGGTGAGCTTGAACAATTCGCCGCTGAGATGCTGGAAGCTGCCGATGCCGGCGGAGGCGTAATTGAGCACGCCCGGCTTCGCCTTGGCGAGCGCCAGCAGCTCCTTCACCGAGTGCACCGGCACGGCCGGATTGACGGTCAGCACATTGGTGCCGGTGGCGATGATGCTCACCGGAACGAAATCCTTCACCGGGTCGAACGGCTCCTTGTAGAGCCACGGATCGACGGCGTGGGCGATCGAGACCACGAGCAGCGTGTAGCCGTCGGGCGCGGCCTTGGCGGCGAGGTCGGAGCCGACCACGCCGCCGGCGCCGGCGCGGTTGTCGACAAAGACCTGCTTGCCGAGCTTCTCGCCGAGCTGATTGGCGATGATGCGGCCGACCACGTCGTTGCTGCCGCCGGGCGGGAACGGGATGATCAGCCGGATCGAGCGGTTCGGATAATCGTCGGCGAGGGCAGGCGCGGCGACCGCCGCCAGCGCGAGCAAGCCCAATAACGCTGCGCGAAATCTCACTCCCGTCCTCCCGAGGCCTTTATTCGCCCGGCGTTCCTATACCAATTCGCCGCAGCCGTCATGGCGACGCCAGCCAGCCCTTATTGCGCCATGTCGTGCACTTCCTTGACCTTGGCCGCACATGCCGCGAGCAGGAAGCCGAGATCGGTGTCGGTCGAGACATAGCGCGCGCCCATGCGCACGTATTTGGCGGCCAAGTCGGCACGGCTGGCAAAGCCGCCGACCGCGAGATGCTTGCCATGCTTCCGGCAGGCGGCGAGCGCCTTCACGTAGGCCTCGTGCACCTTGGGGTGATCGTATTGTCCCGGCAGGCCGTAGTCGGCGAGGAGATCGTTGGTGCCGATCAGCACCATGTCGACGCCCTCGACCGCCATGATGGCGTCGGCGTTGTCGATCGCCTGCGCGCTCTCGAACTGCACGATCACCATGGTCGCAGCATCGACCGCCGCATAGGCCTCCGCGGCCGGCAGCGAGCGGTACTGCAGGTGGGGCAGGTTGCCGGCATTGGAGCGCTCGCCGAGCGGCGGATATTTGGCCGCCCTGACGTAGTCGCGGGCCTCCGCTGCGTTCTGCACATGGGGCGCGATGATGCCGAGCGCGCCGCCGTCGAGGATGCGCTGCACGTCGGCAAGCCCCGGCACCCGCACGAACGGCGTGATGCCGACCTCCAGCGCCGCGATGCAGATCTGGCTCATTGTTTCCAGCGAAAAGCTCGAATGCTCCATATCGACATAGAGGCTGTCGAAGCCCGCGGTCTCGGCGATGCGCGCGATCTCGATGCCGCGGATGAGCCGCACCGTCATCGAGGCCACCACCTCGTTGCGGGCGAGCTTCTCCTTCACGCGGTTGCGCAGACCATGTTTGAGGTCGGTCTTGTTGGCTGACATGGGGCTTCCCGGAAGCTATTCTTGGCGCGTGACAGGAGAGACGCCGTGGCTCATTACGCGACTGACTTCAAATCGATCCGCAACGAGGTATCGGAGCACGAGTGGCAGACCAGGGTGGATCTCGCCGCCTGCTACCGGCTGGTCGATCAATACGCCATGTCGGACTTGATCTACAACCATATCACCGCGCGCATTCCCGGCACCGAGCATCTTCTGATCAACCTCTACGGCCTGCTCTACAAGGAGATTACGGCGTCGAGCCTGGCCAAGATCGACGTCGAGGGCAAGATCGTCTGGAAGCCGGACACCGACTACGGCATCAACGTTTCCGGCTACGTGATCCACGGCGCCATCCATAAGGCGCGACCGGATGTCGCCTGCGTGCTGCATACCCACACCCGCGCCGGCATGGCGGTGTCGGCGATGAAGTGCGGGCTGCTGCCGCTGTCGCAGACCTCGATCCGCTTCGTCGGCCATCTCGGTTATCACGACTACGAGGGGCCGGCGATCGACAAGGAGGAGCGCGAGCGCATCGTCGGCGATCTCGGGCCGCACGACGCGCTGGTGATGCGCAACCATGGACTGCTCACCTGCGGCGCCACCATCCAGCAGGCCTTCAACACCATGTATCAGTTGGAGCTCTCGTGCCGCTCCCAAGTTGACGCCATGGCGGCACGCACCGAGCTGACCATGCCGGGCGAGAACGTCTTGGCGCACACCGCGCACCTCTATCAGCCCGGCACGCGGCGCCCCTATGGCGTGCTGGAATGGCCGGCGATGCTGCGGCTCCTCGCGGCGACCGAGAACAGCACGGGCTATCCGCCGCATTGGCATTGAGCCATCGCCAGCCAACGGCGCCGCCGTTCGAAGATCGCTGCAGCGCTCAGCGCGGTCGAAGCCGCCGTCGCGCCGCGGCTTCGGCATGACGGTGATCGAGCGCTCGATCAAAGGCCGAGCGCTCGGAAACATACGCCACGATTGGCGCCCGGAAGGCCTCGCCTGCGAGATCACGCTTTCGATCTGACGCGCAGCGGTGTGCGCTAAAGCATGTCTAGCGCCGCCGCGCCTGCGCTTCGGCGGGCTTTCCGGCGCGCTCGTTGAGCACGTTTTCGGCCCGGGTGATGACGGCGGCCGCCGAGACATTCTTCATGCAGTCGTGATTGTGAGGGCAGCGGCGCAGGTCGCGCAGATAACACGGAGAGCAGGGCAGGCCCGCGCGCACCACCGAGCCTTCGCGCCGATAGGGTCCGGCCCAGACCGGATCGGTCGGACCGAAAACGCCGACCACGGGGCGGCCGAGCGCGACGGCGAGGTGCATCGGCCCGGAATCGTTGGTCACGCACAGCGCGGCGCGCGCAATCAGCGCGGCGAGCTCGCTCAGCGTCGTCTCGCCGGCGAGATTGATCGAGCCCGGCGCCAGCTTGACGACCTCGTCGCAGACCGCACGCTCGCGGTCCGAGCCGATCAGCGTCACGGCGAATTTCTTGCCCAGAAAGTGCCGCGCCACCTCGGCGAAGGCGTCGGGCCGCCACGCCTTGGTTTCCCAGTTGGTGCCCGGCGCCATGGCGACGAGCTTCGCTTTGGCGATCTCGTAATAGTCGACCAGCGCCTCGATCCGCGCGCTCGCCTCCTTCGGGATCGGAAACGAGAAGTCGGGCGGGCCGTCGTCGAGACCGAGGATCGGGCCGACGCCGAGATAGCGCTCGACCGGGTGCATATCGAGCGTCGGCAGCGCGACGTGATCGGTGTAGCCGAGCCAGCTACCTTCGCGGGCGCCGCGCCAGGCGTGCTTGCGCGCCTCATCGGGAATTTTTCGCGACAGCGTGTTCCAGACGTCGGCGCGCGGCTTGTCGAAGCCGAGCCGCACCGGCGCACCGCAGGTGAAGGCGAAAAAGGCGCTGCGCAACTGGCCCTGCAGGTCGACGACGAGGTCGTATTCGACGGCGCGCAGCCGCGCGACCAGCCGCGCTGCGGCCATGAACGGCCGCAGCCGCCACGGCGCCGAATCTTCGTCGCGGGCAAATTCGATAACGTTGTCGATGGCGGGATTGTGCGCCAGCAGCTCAGCGATTCCGGATGTCACCAACCAATCGAGCCGCGCCGCCGGATAGCGCCGCCGCAGCTTGTTCAGCACCGGAAAGCTGTGCACCACGTCGCCGAGCGCCGACAGCTTGATCAGCAAAATCCTGCGAAAGTCGCGGCTGCGGAGAGCGTCAGGCTGCACTGTCGGATTGGCCCCCTTGGCGCGCGGTTGGCATGTCACGCCGGCTTCCGGCAGGCCGAGGTCCCAGGCCAGGGATTTGCGCCAAGTTATGGATCATTCGCGTCATATCCGACTCCATCCTGCCATGTCGGCGTTGCCTCCGAAAGCGGACATTGATCGGCGTCGCTTACGGCCGCAGGAGTGACGTGGCGGCAAGTTCGGCCGTAAAGTCTGACCCGGGTCGACCCGGATTCGGGCGCTAAAGAGGGGCGCGTGTCCATGTTTCTGCGCCGCATGCTTTCTCAATGTTCGTCAGGGATGTCTCCGGTCATGGCGCTGGCGTGCCTGGCCGCGGTCATCGGACCGGCAGCCGCGGCTGCCAAAGTGCAGCAGGTCACTTTTCCCGGTGCCGACGGCGTGACGCTGAAGGCTTGGGTCTATGCGCCAACACAGCCCGGACAACACGCGGCCGTCGTGGCGATGCACGGCTGCGCAGGGCTCACCGACGACAATGGCAAGCCGAGCGAACGGCATGAGGACTGGGGACAACGCCTGTCAGGGCTCGGATTTGTCGTGCTGTTCCCCGACAGCTTCGGGTCGCGCGGCCTGGGCCCGCAATGCAAGGTCGGCGACCGCGATGTGCGCCCCAGCCATGAGCGCGTCGACGATGCCGCGGTAGCCCTCGCTTATCTCGGCACGCAAGCAAACATCAAGACGCAAGCAATCTCGCTGCTCGGCTGGTCTAACGGCGGCTCGACGGTTCTCTATTCGGTGGAGCCGAAGCATGCACCGCGCAACGGCCTCGATTTCGCAAAGGCGGTGGCTTTCTATCCGGGATGTCGTGTTCCGCTCGAAACCGGACGGTGGAAGACGCGGATGCCGCTCCTCATTCTGATCGGCCAGGCCGACGACTGGACGGCTGCAGCGCCCTGCATCGATCTCGGCACGGCCGCAAAGGCCGACGGCCTTGCGGTCGATGTCGTGACCTATCCAAATGCCTATCACGATTTCGATCATCCCAATTTGCCCGTTCATACGATCGACGGCTTGGCTTTCACCGCGTCGGGCAGCGGTCATGCGCATACCGGCACCAATCCTGCCCGCGCCGACGCGATCACGCGCGTGCCGGCGTTTTTGGCGCGATAATCACGCACGCCCAGGTCGACCGGACAAAAATCCCCGGCCGGCATGGCGACCGGCCGGGGGATAAGGAGGCGATCGCGGTTTTGTCGACCGGCCTAGAGATGTCCTCAAAACTTAATCGACTGTCACACCAGCCGACTTGATCGGCTCCGCCCACTTCTTTATCTCGCTTGCGACAAACTTGGCGAGATAGTCCGAACCGGTCCGATCGGCGGCGACGAGATCGGTGCCGATCGCTGCCATATGCTCACGGAGCGAGGGCGTCTTCATGGCCTCGATGGTCGCTTGATGGAGACGACGGATGATCGCTTCCGGCGTGTGCTTCGGAAGGAACAGGCCGATCCAGTTGTTGGCCTCGAATCCCGCCAACCCCTGCTCTTGGGCAGTCGGCACGTCGGGCAGCACGGCCGAACGCGCGCGCGACAGGACTGCGATTGGCTTGACCGCGCCGGACTGGATGTGCGGCAATGCCGTCGAGACCGCGTCGCAAAGGTAATTGATGCGACCGGCGATGAGGTCCTGCATGGCCGGGGCCGAGCCGCGATAGGGCACGTGCTGGACGTCGACGCCAAGCGCCGAGTTCAGCAGCACGCAGCCAAGGTGCGTCGCCGAGCCGCTGCCGCCCGAACCGAACGACAGCTTGGCGGCATTGGCCTTGACGTATGTGGTGAACTCACCGAGTGTTTTCGCCGGAAACTCCTTGGGGACCACGAGCACGAGCGGCTGCTCGGCGATCAACGCCACCGGCGCGAAATCATCGGCCGCGCTGTATAGCGGCTTCTTGTAAAGCGTTTGATTGTAGGCCTGCGTGCCCACGGTGCCGAGCAACATTTGATAGCCGTCCGGCCGCGCCTGCGCGATGCGCTGAGCGCCGACCATGCCCCCCGCGCCACCGACGTTTTCGACGACGACCTGCTGTTCCAGGATTTCGCCGAGGCGCTGCGCCAAAATTCGCCCCACGACGTCGGTCGGTCCGCCGGCGGCAAACGGCACGATCATGGTGACCGGCCGGCTCGGCCACTTGTCCGCTTGTGCGGCTTGAACGCCGATGCACGCGGCCGCGAGCCCCACCATCATTAATTTCTTCAGCATGACCCTCCTCCTGAGTTTACAATACCGATCCGGCCGCTGCACCGAGGCTACCTCGCGCACGCGCCGCAGCGTTCGCCGCTGTCGCGATCAATTTTTGTCGGATTTCGATTTGACGGGGCGCCCGAGCATCATTCAACCCTCACTCACGCTACTATTTCACAGCCGACCGATGCGCTTGGAGAACGGTGACGCGATTTTGTGGCAAGATCAGGTCGCTGCGCGATGCGATAATCGCAAGAATTTTATTACAATTGGAAAAGAGCAAAGTTCCAAAGTGGCAACTTTTACCTTGTTGTAGCCGTAGCGGCGCCACAATCGCAGGTCCAACCTTGCACGGTGTGTAATGCGTGCAGGGGGTATTTCATGCTCGGTCGGGCAGTTGCGGCGTGCGCCACGGCGCTCGTCGTCGGATTACTGAGCTTCAATCTTTCCGCCCAGGTGGTTCCCAAATCGCTTCAAGAAGGCGGCAGCGATTCCACGTTACGCGAACGCAAGAATGCCTGGACGGTCGGCATTGTCGGCGGGCTACTGTCCGGATCTTATATGCGCTTTGCCGACGAGATGGCCTCGGCGCTGAACGACGGCGACAACCTGCGCATCCTGCCCATCGTCTCTTACGGTGCGGCCTCCAACCTGGACGACCTTCTCTACCTCCAGGGCGTCGACGCGGCGATCACCCAGTCCGACGTCTTCGAATACTTCCGAACCCAACGCAAGACGCCCAACCTCGAAAACCAGGTCCACTATATCGTTCGGCTGCCGATCTCGGAGCTCCATATCCTGGCGCGCAATGACGTGCAGTCGCTCGAGGATCTGCGCGGCAAAAAGGTCAATTTCGGCCCCGCCGGCACCGGTGCGAGCCTGACCGGCACCATCGTCTTTCAACGTCTTGGCATCAACGTCCAGCAAGTCATGATTGATCAACCGAGCGCGTTGCAAAAGCTCAGGTCTGGCGAGATCGACGCCATCGCCCGGGTGGTGATGAAGCCAATCGACTTCTTCACCAAGATCCCGCCGAATTCCGGCCTGCACCTGGTGAACATTCCATACGCCAAGATGTTCGAGGATTATTACACGCTGGGCGAGTTCACCAAGCAGGATTATCCCAATCTGCTGGGAGACAGCGATCACATCGACACCATCGCGGTCCCAGCGGTGCTGGCCGTATACAACTGGCAGAAGAAGAGCGATCGCTACCGGAAAGTCGAGCGTTTCGTCCAGTATCTGTTCAATAACTGGAGCAAGTTTCAGAATCCGCCTTATCACCCGAAATGGCGCGACATAAATCTGGCCGCAACGGTACCCGGCTGGACCAGATTCAGCGTCGCCCAGGACATGCTCGACCGGATGGGGTCCCAGCAATCGAATTTCCAGTCTTTTCTCAACACCCGGTCCGTGCTGCCGAACAATGATGCTGAACGCGACGCGCTGTTTCGCGACTTCTTGCAATGGCAGCAAGGAGCGGCGGCCCGTCAGAAATGATGGTGTAGCCTAAGTTTTCATCTCAAAAGGGGAAAGGACAGGGGTATGAACAACGGTACACCTCGTGAAGCGACGCAAAATGGAGGAAGACCGGCAGACGACGGAAATGTCCGCGATCTGCCCAAGCGTTACAGCGGCGCCCCGCGTCGACCGGAGGAAATGAACGAACAAACCGCGGCAACCCTGCAGCGAGTCGCGTTTGAGACGACCAGGGAAATCGACCGGCTCATGGACGATCTGCATAAGCTGCGCACAAAATTGGAGAATGACGGCAATCGAATTCAACACGACATCGCTGAATATGTGGCGTTGAGCCAGTCGGTCGTTCAGTTGACAAAGATCGTGTCGGACAGCATGGCCAATGCCAAGGAATTCGACGCAAGGCCGCGCGCAACTTAGTCCGCGGGCCAAAAGGCGGTCCCGGACGGCCCGTTGTTTAGTTCAGCAGGCGATCCTGCCATGCTGGCTGTTCATAGGCTTCATCGGGGAGGCTGAAGGGCCCCCTTGAGCACGGCCAGTGAATTCGGCGCGAAGGACCGGACGCCGCGGATGCGCGCTTCTTTGATTTGTTGTCGATGAAGTCGATGCCATCCGGCTGCCCGCTAGCCGGCAATTATCGGAAAATCGAAAACCATAGCTCCATTCCGCAGCGCCGCTGAACCAGACGCGTCGTCTCCGGCTGTCTCGCGTTCGTGCGCGCAGTGGAGTCGTTACAGACCTGCAGCGTCGGACGTGATGATGGATGAGTATGGCTGCGACGTGATCGTCACGCGGCCGGACCGTTACATATTCGGCGCGTGCCCTTCCGCCTTGGAGCTCCCTGCGCTGATCGCCGATTTGCGCAAGCAACTGCTGACGCCGACCGGCAAGGCGCTCGGTATTCCATGAATGGTGCTCGCGCGCACCGATAACCGGCTCGAATGACATCGCTAAAAGCGTCGGCTATCATCGATCCGGCCGCGCACCGGAGGACGGTCTTGAAACTTCCCCGCCGTCATTTTTTGCACTTGGCCGCCGGCGCTGCCGCGTTGCCGGCGCTGCCGCGTGTCGCGTCGGCGCTCGACTATCCGACGCGGCCGGTGCGCCTTATCGTCGATCTGCCGGTCGGGCTCGCACCCGATGTGATTGCGCGGCTCGTGGCCGATCCGCTGGCGCAACGGCTCGGCCAGCCGGTCGTCGTTGAGAACCGGCCGGGGGCCTCGGGCAATATCGGCACCGAATACGTCGTGCGCGCGGCTCCTGATGGCTACACGCTCTTGGCGGCGATCTCGGGCAACGCGATCAACGCCAGCCTGTATACCGACCTCAGCTTCAATTTCGTGCGCGACATTGCGCCGGTAGCGTTCGTCGCTCTCACACCGTTTGTGCTCGTGGTTGCGCCAGCGTTCCCGGCCGCGACGATTCCCGCGTTCATCGCCTATGCCAAAGCCAATCCGGGCAAGATCAATCTGGCTACGGTCGGCGTCGGCACCGGGCCGCATATGTCCGGCGAATTGTTCAAGATGATGACCGGCACCGACATGGTCGAGGTGCCGTACCGATCCAATTACATGCCGGATGTGCTCAGCGGCCAGGTGCAGGGCGCATTTACCGCCGTGGCGCCGACCGCCGGTTTCATCAAGTCCGGCAAGCTGCGTGCGCTTGGCGTCACCAGCGCAACCCGCATGACGGCGCTGCCTGACGTGCCGCCCATCGCCGACTTTGTGCCGGGCTATGAAGGCAGCGGCTGGATCGGAATTTGCGCGCCGAAGGGCACGCCAGGCGACATCGTCGACAAGCTCAACAAGGACATCAACGCGGTGATTTCCGATGCCGCGATCAAGGCGCGCCTCATCGAGCTCGGCGCCGAGCCGGCAACAATGACGCCTGCGCAGTTCGGCACGCTGATCGCCGACGCCGCCGACAAGTGGGCCAGGGTGATCAAATTCGGCAACATCAAGCCGGAGCAATGACCGAAGCTTCGGAACGTCCGTCAGGCGAACGCTGATCGGTCGACGACGCTATGATTCATTATGAGTCATTAGAGCGGGAGGCACGCGGGTCAATGCGCCTTCGGGGTCCGCGTAGCCTTGGCGTCCTGGATCGCCTGCCACACCTTCTGCGGCGTCGCCGGCATTTCGACGTGGCGCACGCCTAAATCCCACAGCGCATCGACCACGGCGTTGATGACGACGGCGAGCGCCGGCACGGTGCCGCCTTCGCCGGCCGGGCGGATGCCGAGCGGATGGCTGGAAGAGGGCACTTCGCTGATCTCGGTGATGTAATTCGGCAGGTCGGTGGCGCGCGGCATGGCGTAGTCCATGAACGAGCCGGCGAGCATTTGGCCGCTTTCGGAATCGTAATGGGCGTGCTCGAGCAGCGCCTGGCCGACACCCTGGGCGATGCCGCCGTGGACCTGGCCGTGGATGATGAGCGGGTTTACCGCGCGGCCGACGTCGTCGACGGCGACGTAGTTGACGACCTTGACGTGGCCGGTGTCGGCATCGACCTCGACCTCGCAGACATGGGCGCCGTAGGGGTAGCTCGCCTCCGCCACGGTCTCGTCGCAGGCGGCATAGAGCGGCCCGCGCAAATCATCCGGCAGGTCTGTGCGCTCGGCGGCGGCACGCGCCACCTCGAACAGTCCGACCGTGTGGTTGGTGCCCGTCACGGTGAAGAGCCCATCCTTGAATGCGATGTCGGCGGCGGCCGACTCCAAAAGGTGTTCGGCGATGCGTGTTCCCTTTTCGATGATGCCGTCGGTGGATTTCTTGATCACGATCGAGCCCAGCCGCATGCCGCGGCCGGAATGGGCGCCGCCGCCGACGGTCACACGATCGGTATCGCCGGTGACGAAGCGCACGCATTCGATCGGCACGCCGAGCCATTCGGTGACGAGCTGGGCGAAGCTCGTCTCGTGGCCCTGGCCTTGCGAGGTGACGCCGATGATCAATTCGACGAAGCCGTCGGGCGACACCGTGATCTCGGCCTTCTCGCGCGGCACGCCGGTCGAGATGTCGACGTAGTTGCCGACGCCGATGCCGCGATATTTGCCGCGCTTTCTCGCTTCGGCGCGGCGGCGCTTGAAGCCTGCCCAGTCGCCGAGCTTGAGCGCCAGATCCATGCCGCCGATATAGTCGCCGTTGTCGTATTCGACGCCGAACGGATTTTTGTACGGCAGCTCCTTCTCGGTCACGAGGTTGCGGCGCCGGATCGAGACGCGGTCGAGGTTGAGCTCGCGCGCGGCAAGGTCGATCAGCCGCTCCATGACGAAGATCACCTCCGGCCGGCCGGCGCTGCGATAGGGCCGCGTCGGCGAGGTATGGCTTAGCGTGGCGCGGGCGCGGAAATACGCCGCCGGCATCCGGTAGATGCTCGACATCATCTGCACGCCCTTTTGCACCATGGCGAAATTGGTGGTGTGGCCGCCGAGATTGCCGAGGTTCGAGCCGCGCATGGCGAGAAACTTGCCCTTGGCGTCGAGCGCCAGCTCCGCTTCGACGGCGAGGTCGCGCGCCTGATAGTCGCTCAGAAACGACTCGTGGCGCTCGATGATCCATTTCACCGGCCGCCCGACTTTCTTCGCCGCCCACGCCACCAGCGCGAACTCGGCATAGATCATGCCGCGGGTGCCGAAATTGCCGCCGACGTCCTGCATCAACACGCGGACTTTCTGCGGCGGCACGTCGAGCATGGTGGCGAGATCGTTCTTCAGCCGCACCGCGCCGCCGTTGCCGGCATAGACGGTGTAGCGACCGCTCGCGGCATCGTAGTCCGCGAGCGCGGCGCGCGGCTCCATCGGCACGCCGGTGACGCGCTGCACCCAGGTCTCGAACCGCGTCACGTGGGCGGCGCGGGCAAAGGCGGCCTCGGTCGCCGCCGCGTCGCCCAACTCGCCGTCGAAGCAGACGTTCGAGCGCGCATTGTCGTGCACCCGCGGCGCGTCCTGCCGCGCCGCCGGAATGGTATCGACCACGGCCGGCAGCACCTCATAGTCGATGACGACACGCTCGGCGCCGTCCTTGGCCGCGTGCACGGTTTCGGCGACGACCATCGCCACCGCTTCGCCGGCGAAACGCGCCTTGTCGGTCGGCAGCGGATAATGCGGCGCCTCGAACGGCGGCTCGTCGCCTTTGATGGTGAGCTGGGCCTCCTTCATATGCGGCGACCACGGCTTGTGCGGGATCGGCTTGAGGCCGTCGGCCAAGAAATCCGCCCCGGTCAGCACCGCGATCACGCCGGGCGCCGCCTTGGCCTCGGCGGTCGCGATCGAGCGGATGCGCGCATGGGCATGGGGCGAGCGCACCATGACCGCATAGACCTGGCCGGCCAGATTTTCATCGGCGGTGTAACGGCCGCCGCCGCGCACGAGGCGCAAATCCTCGCGCCGCCGTACCGGCTGGCCGATGCCTGTGCCGTTTGTGCCCAAATCCATCACGTCCTCTTCATAAGCTTGGAATCATTTATCGCGTCGCCTCAATTGCGCCGGGCAAAGCGGCCGCGGTCGTGCGGCCGCGCATAGTCGACCGTGGGGCCGGCCGGGATGATGCCGTTGGCGCCGACCGGGCCGGCCTTGCTGAACACGCCGCGCTTCATGCCGCCGACGTCGCATACATCCGCGATCCCCGGCGTCTGGTAAAGGTCGCGAAGATAATTCGACAGGTTCGGATACTCCTCAAGGCGGCGGATGTTGCATTTGTAGCCGACGTAATAGCAGGGATCGAAGCGCACCAGGCTCGGAAACAGCCGCCAGTCCGCCTCGGTCTCGACCTCGCCGCACAAATAGCGCTGCCGCGCCAGCCGCTGCTCCAGGCCGTCCAGCGTCTCGAACAGGAGCTTGACGGAGCCGTCGTAAGCAGCTTGCGAGATCGAGTAGCCGCAACCGTTGACGGCGTTGTTGACACCTTCGAGCACCAGCGCGTTCGTGGCGTCGATTTCGGGACGCAGCGGCTCGGGGTAGTAGTCGGGCGTCGGCGGCGCGATGCCTGAAAATGCCGTGTTGAAGATTCGAATAATTTCGGACGACTCGTTATTGACGACGCGGCGGCTCTTGGCGTCCCACAGCGTCGGCACGGTGACGCGTGTCGTGCAGGCCGGATCGGCGATCGTATAGAGCTCGTGCAGCCAGAGCACGCGCCGGTCGGTCCCGGGCACGATGTGGCCGGAGTGGCCGAACGACCAGCCCTGGCCGCCGGGCTCCTGAAAGGTGTTGGTCAGCGTCACGAAGGGTTCGAGCTTCTTCAGCGTGCGCATCAGCGTCGTGCGGTGCGCCCATGGGCAGGCGACCGCGCAGTAAAGGTGATAGCGACCGGGCTCGGCGGGAAATTCGGCGTCCGGCTCGTTGCCGATGCGATGACGGAAAATGGATGGGCGCTTGTAGTAGAGCCCTCTGTCGTCGTGATTGGAGAGGAAATTCTGGTTGGTCCATTTTCCGTCGGCGAGATGTCCCATTGTCTGCTCCGGTCGTGCCGCCTCACTGTAGCGGAATATCGGCCCGCTTGATCACCTTGCCCCACAGCTCGCGCTCCGCGGCGAAGAATTTTGCCGCCGCGGCGCGGCTGCCGGGCGCCAAGTCCATCCCCAGCGCCTTGGTCTTGTCGATGAAGTCGGCATCGTTGAGGCAGGCGACCACGTCGCGGTTGATCCTGTCGGCCAGCGCCTCGGGCGTGCGCGGCGGCGCGACGATGCCGAAGAAGGTGACGGCGCGGTAGCCGGCCACGCCGGCTTCGGCCAGGGTCGGCACGTCGGGGAGCGCCTTGACCCGCTCGGTCGAGCCGACGGCAATGATCTTTTCCTGCTGCGCGCGGTAGAGCGGCAGCGACGTCGCCAGCATATCGAACATCATGTTGACGTTGCCGGCCAGCACGTCGGCGACCGCGGGGCTCAAGCCCTTGTAGGGCACCTGCAAGAGCTTCACGTCGGCGAGCATTTCGAGCTCGATGGTCGCCAGTTGCCCGACCGAGCCGACGCCGGGCGTCGCCGCGGTCAGCTTGCCGGGATCGGCTTTGGCCCGGGCGAGCAGCGCCGGCACGCCCGGCGCGTCAAAGCCGTTGTTGAGCACCAGCACGTAGGGCGAGGTCGCCAGCACCGCGATCGGCACCCACTGCACCGGATCGTAGCTCATGTCTTTATACATGTAGGCATTGGTGGCGATCGGCCCTGGCGAGGCGAGCAGGAGCGTGTAGCCGTCGGGCGCGGCGCGGAACACTTCGGCGGCGCCGATATTGCCGCCGGCGCCGCCGACATTCTCTACGATCGCCGCCTGTCGCCATTTGCGGCCGAGCTGTTCGGCCAGCACCCGCGCCAACAAATCGGTGCCGCCGCCGGGCGGGTAGGGGACGACGAGCTTGACGACGCGGCTCGGAAAATCGGCCTGCGCCCGCGCGGCCGGCGTCGCAAGCGCCAGCAGCGCAGCGAACGCCATGATCACGATCCTGATGCCTCGCAACGTGTCCTCCGGGACGCCCAAGATTGGATGTTAGAGCATGATGTCTTTCGGTCCAAATATGTCGTGCCATTGTTTCCGGTCAGCCTGAGGCGCGCCCCCCGACTTGGTCGAGGGAGCCCGCGAAGGATGACGAGGCAGGCGATGCTGACAAGCACCAGCCGCGGATGTAGACAGGACAAAGGGTTTAGCGGGAGGATTGCCGTTGCTGGCGCGGGAAGAGCGTAATTTGCCGGTCGATTGGGTGGCGCGGGCGGCGGCGCTGGTGCCGACGATCGAAGCCGCGGCCGGCCGCATCGAGGCCGAGCGGCGCATCGTGCCCGAGGTGGTCGCTGGCTTGCACGAGGCCGGCCTGTTCCGCATGCTGCTGCCGGCGTCGCTCGGCGGCGGCGCCGCCGACATCGTGGCATTCAACCAGGCGATCGAGACCATCGCCACGGCCGACGCCAGCACGGCGTGGTGCCTGGCGCAACAAGTGGCGAGCACGCAGGCGGCGGGCTTTCTCGATCAAGGCATTGCGCGGGAGATTTTTGCAGGCCCCGATGGCGCCGTCGCCTGGGGCCCGCCGTCCGGCGCCAAGGCGGTGGTCACCGACGGCGGCTACGTCGTCACCGGCAAATGGCGCTTCGCCAGCGGCAGCGGCCACTGCCCGTGGCTCGGCGGCCATTGCGCGGTGATCGAGAAGGGCGGCCAGCCGCGGCTTGACGCCCATGGCCGGCCGGTGCTGCGCACCATGCTGTTTCGCAAGGACAAGGCGACGTTCCACGACATCTGGCACGTCATCGGCCTGCGCGGCACCGGCAGCAACGGCTACGAGGTGCGCGACCTGTTCGTGCCCGAAGCCTACTCGACCTGGCGCGATAATCTCGCCGACCGCCGCGGTGACGCACCGCTGTCGAACATCCCGCTGCTGACGCTGTACGGCATGGGCTTTTCCGGCGTCGCGTTCGGGCTGGCGCGGGCGAGCCTCGCCGCGTTCATGAAGCTCGCCGAAACAAAAAAGCCATCGGCCACCCACGGCGCGCCGATTCCGCTGCGCGACAATCCGGTGATCCAGGGCCGCGTCGCCAAGGCGACCGGCCGGCTACAATCGGCGCGCACCTATCTGATCGACATGCTGCGGCTGTTCTGGGACGCGGCGGTCGCCAACCGCGCGCCGACGCTCGAGCAGCGCGCGCAATTGCGCGTCGCCATCACCGGCGCCATCGAGCAGTCGCGCCGCGTCGTCGACTTCGCCTATCACGCCGCCGGCGCCGACGCGATCTTCAACGGCTCGCCGTTCGAGCGGCGCTTCCGCGACATGCACACGGTGACCGCGCAAGGCCAGGCGCATCTCTCCAACTTCGAAGGCGCCGGCCAGGCGCTGTTCGGCACCGAGCCGGTGCAGCGGCTATAGCCGTGGCGGGCGCACAAAAGACCTTGCGCAAGGAAGATCCGGCGCTGCTGTCGGGCCGCGGCCGCTACGCCGACGATCTGCCGGTGCCGGTCGGCACGCTGCACGCCCACGTCATCCGCTCGCCCCACGCCCACGCCGATATCGTGTCGATCGATGCAAGCGCGGCGCTGGCCCATGACGGCGTCTGGGCCGTGCTCACCGGCGACGACGTGCGCAACATGTCGGAGCCGTTTCTGGCGGCGGTGAAGACGCCGGTGACGCAATGGTCCCTTGCGGTGGAGCGCGTGCGCTATGTCGGCGAGCCGGTGGCGCTGGTCGTTGCCGAGAGCCGCTATATCGCCGAGGACGCCGCCGAGCTCGTGGCGATCGCGTATGCGCCGCTGGAAGCGATCCTCGATCCGGTCGCGGCGTGCGAAAAATCGGCGCCGCTCATTCATCCGCAGGCCGAGACCAACGAGGTCTCGGTGCGCAAGTTCTGCTACGGCGACACCGAGGCGGCCTTCGCCAAGGCCGACCGCCGCATCGCGATGACCACGGAATTTCCGCGGCTCTCGTTCACGCCGATCGAATGCTACGTCGTGGTCGCCACGCACAATGCCGCCGAGAACAGCTACGACGTGCTGGCGAATTTCCAGGGCCCGTTCTCGATGCATCCGGTGATGGCACGGGCGCTGCGCGTCGCCGGGCCGAAATTGCGGCTGCGCATTCCGCCGGATTCCGGCGGCAGCTTCGGCATCAAGCTCTCGGTGTTTCCCTACGTGGTGCTGATGGGGCTCGCCGCCAAGATCACCGGCCGGCCGGTAAAATGGGTCGAGGACCGCATCGAGCACTTGGTCTCGGCGAGCTCCGGGCCGAACCGCGTCACCACCGCCGAGGCGGCGGTGACCAAGGACGGCCGCATTCTCGGCCTGAGGCTCGACCAGCTCGAGGACTACGGCGCATTCCTGCGCGCGCCGATGCCGGGGCCGCTCTATCGCATGCACGGCGCGGTGACCGGCGCCTACGACGTCGCCAATGTCGAGGTGGTCAACCGCGTCGTGCTCACCAACAAGATGCCGTCGAGCCTCATTCGCGGCTTTGGCGGACCGCAGCTTTATCTGGCGCTGGAGCGGCTCATGCAGCGCATCGCGGTCGAGCTGAAACTCGATCCGCTCGACGTCATTTGCCGCAATCTGGTTCCGGCGGCAAAATTTCCGTACAAGACCGCGGCCGGCGCGCTGTACGATTCCGGCGATTATTTGCGCGCAGTCGAGATTGCGACGGGCGGCGGCCGGCTCGAGGAGCTGAAGCGCAAGCGCGCCGCCGCGCGCGCCGCCGGCAAGAAATACGGCATCGGTTTTGCCGTCATCGTCGAGCCGGCGATGTCGAACATGGGCTATCTGTCGACGGTAATGAACGCGCAGGCGCGCGAAAAGGCCGGGCCGAAGAACGGCGCGGTGTCGATGGCGCGGGTCAATATCGATCCGCTCGGCGCGGTGTCGGTCACCGCCGACGTCACCGTGCAGGGCCAGAGCCACGAGACCGTGCTGGCGGAGATCGTGTCGCGCGAGCTCGGGCTCAAACCCGACGACGTTGAAGTGGTGCTGGAGATCGACACCGCCAAGGATCAATGGTCGATCGCCGCCGGCACCTATTCGAGCCGCTTCGCCTCGGGCACCGCGGTCGCGGCGCATCTCGCCGCGGTGCAGATGCGCGACAAGCTCAAGGGCATCGCCGCCAGGCAGCTCAACGTGCTGCCGGAGGACGTCGAGCTGGCGCAAGGAAAAATCCGCAGCCGCAGCAATCCCGACAACGCGCTGCCGTTCGGCCGCGTCGCCGCCACCTCGCACTGGTCGCCGGTGATGCTGCCGGAGAGCATGGCGCCGGCGCTGAGCGAGACCGGCGTGTGGTCGCCGCAGGAGCTCGAGCCGCCGTCCCACGACGACCGCATCAACACCTCGTTCACCTACGGGTTCGTGTTCGACATGTGCGGCGTCGAGATCGACCCGAAGACGTATCAGGTCCGCGTCGACCGCTATGTGTCGATGCACGACGCCGGCCGCATCCTCAACGCGACCATCGCCGAGGGCCAGATCCGCGGCGCCTTCGCCCAAGGCGTCGCCGCGGCGCTGTACGAGGAATTCACCTATAACGAGGAAGGCGCGTTCCTCAGCGGCACCTTCGCCGATTATCTGGTGCCGACCGTGAGCGAAATTCCACCGGTCGAGATTTTGCATCACTCCTCGCCGTCGCCGTTCACGCCGCTCGGCGCCAAGGGCTTGGCCGAGGGCAACTGCATGTCGACGCCGGTGTGCATCGCCAATGCCATAGCCGATGCGCTCGGCGTCGCCGACGTGCCGCTGCCGGCGACGCCGCGGCGCATCCACGCCATGCTGGCGGAAAGCGGCAAGCCGTGAAGCCGCGGCCGTTCGATTACGTGCGGCCCGATACCGTCGAGGAGGCGATCGCGCTGCTCGCCGAATATGGCGACGACGCGCGCATCCTCGCCGGCGGCCAGTCGCTGGTGCCGATGCTCAATCTGCGGCTGATCGAGACGCGCGTGCTGATCGATATTTCCCGCGTCGCCGAGCTCGACGTCATCGGTGATCGCGGCAACCTGATCGAGGTCGGCGCCGCGGTGACGCAGAACAAGCTGATGGCATGGCCGCAACTCAAGCAGAAGCTGCCGCTGGTCGCGGCGGCGCTGCCGTTCGTCGGCCACTTCCAGACCCGCAACAAGGGCACGGTGTGCGGCTCGGTGGCGCACGCCGATCCAAGCTCGGAACTGCCGCTGGTGCTCGCCGTGCTCGGCGGCGAGGTGGTGTTGCGCTCGCAACAACGCGGCACCCGTGTGCTGGCGGCGGAGGCGTTTCAGCAGGACATGCTGACCACCGCACGCGCCGCCGACGAGCTGATCACCGCCGTGCGCTTTCCCGTCATCGAGGGTAAGGGCGTCGCCTTCAATGAAGTGGCGCGGCGGCACGGCGATTTTGCCATCGTCGCCATTGCGGCCGTCGCCGACGCCCGCGGCGCGGCGCAGCTTGGCGTCGGCGGCTTGTCCGGCCGGCCGGTGGTGCGCGCGATCGATGGCGATGCCGCGGCAGCCGTCGCGGCCTGGGCCGAGGAGCTCGAAGGCTACGAGGATTTGCACGCCTCGGCGGCGCTGCGCCGCGATCTGGTCAAGAACCTCGCACCCGACGTGATCGCGGAGGCCATCGAAAAATGCGCCGCGTGAGCAAAGATCAGAAAACCCGCATCGCGCTGACCTTGAACGGCCGCAAGCTTGCGGCCGAGGCCGAGCCGCGCATGCTGCTGTCCGATTTCCTCCGCCACGGGCTCGGCTTAACGGGCACTCATGTCGGCTGCGAGCACGGCGTCTGCGGCTGCTGCACCGTGTTGATCGACGGCGTCGCCCAGCGCTCGTGCTTGACGCTCGCGGTGCAGGCCGAAGGCCGCGAGGTGCGCACCGTAGAATCGCTCGCCGGCGCCGACGGCAAGCTCAACGCCTTGCAGCAGGCGTTCCGCAACAATCACGCGCTGCAATGCGGCTTCTGCACGCCCGGCATCCTGATGTCGTTCACCGATTTTCTGGCCCGCAATCCGCATCCGAGCGAAGCCGAAATCCGCGAAGTCCTGTCGGGCCATCTCTGCCGCTGCACCGGCTACGCCGGGATTGTTGCGGCGATCAAAGAAGCATCCTCCCCCAAGCAAGTGGGAATTATGTACTTGACAAGTACGCAATCAGATCGGCGCGAGCCCTTTTCTGCGTAGCCAAGGGCCAATTCGGTCGATGTGAACAGCCCATTGACCGGAGCGCTTTCCTCCTGCGGGATAGAACAGCGCGTCTGGTCCGTCCTTGACCAGCGAATTGTGTGAGTTGAAGGCGCTCTGCACTGTGTGCTCGAATTTCTTCGGCATATTTAGACCGGTAGGTTCACGTAGCAGCCAAATTCGATGAATAGCGTCGACTCTCCTAAGTCCTCGGGCACCATAGGGCCATAGAACTTTGATCAGATGCAGCGCGTAGGGGTTTTCGCGGCGGCGCTTGCTGGCCTCCCAGAGGCCAAGCGCGTCATTGAGAATTTTGTCCCAGTCGTCGTCAGTCATTTTTGCTTGCGCGGCTCTGGCGGCTTCTTCGCCAACTGACCGATCAGATCATCGGCGCGAGATTTTTCCTCATTCGCGCCAACCTCACGCGCCTTTTCGATGAAGAGCTTCGACTGCTCCTTGTCGTCTTGCTTGACTTTACTTTTTGCCATGAGCCATGGCCTCTAATAGAGGCGCGGGGGGTGCGCCAGAATCGGGTTTGCAGATTTTCAATTTCGTCCCGTCAATTTTGTCTACGGAGCCATTAAGTGCCAACAGCCTGTCATCGAAGGTATGCATCTCATCAACGCCTGGCGAAACACACGCTGTAGCCACATGCACCGCATCGGGCGCTTTTAAGCCCGGATGGCGCGTCATTAAATCGCGACCACGCTCTGCAACCGTTCGATCAAGATTAGTCACTAGTATGTAATCATTCTCGAAGAAGTCAGCCAGTTTGTCGGTCGTGCTTTTCTTGTCGACTGGAACCTTACAAACTTCGACAAGACAAAACGTGGACGTGAGAATTTCTAAAGAACCCTTCTTCGCCGCCTCAATCACCATACGGCACATCGTCTCACGGTCTTCGACGCCACCACCTGATAACGGTATTCTTTCGCGCAGGATCAAAGCGAGCCAAACGCAAGCGTCCCAGTAGACTCGTTTATTGAGGCTCGCCATCCCTCTGCCTTGCGAGAAATTCTTCGGAGCTTAAGCCGCCCGTAAAATCGGGGTCCAAAATATCGTCTACGCTAGGAAGTTCAGATCGATCTCGCAAGAAGCGAATACGGATCGCCTCTACCTCGTTGAGCTTGCCAAGGCCCTTGTAAAAAAGATGCCCGTATACTTGCACGCGCCGACCGCGCCAAACCTCGCGAATTTGATGCTCACCCAAGTCGTCAGCCGCCGCGCCCGAGACGACGCATTTGATTTCCTCTCCACTCAACCTACCATGGATGTAGAGGATCAAACGATTCCAGCCGTCGCGTGTAATGCTGCGTGCCGTT
>JASHQO010000144.1 GCA_030039105.1 Xanthobacteraceae bacterium | reverse complement strand
GCCGAGGTCACGGCGACGGCGCTCGGCACCGTCGCGCTGCGCGGACCGATGGTGCCGCACCACACGTTTCCGCCCGGCGCCGAGCGCGGCGACCTGCCCTATCTGATCGTCGGCCGCGCCGGCGTCATCGACAGCCGCTACACCTGCCGCGTCGATCCCGGCGCGCGCGCCATCGCGGTCACCGGCACGCCGCCCGGCGTGATCGGCATCGGCGGCTATCGCCTGCCGCTGCACCACCTGCAGGCGGTCGTCGGCCGCGCCGACAAGGCCGCAACGGTCGCAACCATGCCCGATCCGCTGCTCGGAGAGCGCTTGATCGGCAACGCCTTTGATCGCTATGCCATGGCGGCCGCGCTGAACGCGGCGGGCGTCAACCCGATCGTCGCCGCCGCGTTCCACGACCGCAGCGATCGGGTGGCCGCGCCGCCTTTGGTATCGTACGGACGCTGAGTTCTTATTGCGGGAGCGTTGGAGAGTCAGTTGGCGGAACATCAGTTCAAGGGTCGCCGCGAGGATGCTCGCCTGGTGACCGGGCATGGCCGCTACACGGCCGATTATGTCGGCGACAGGCAGGCCTTCGCGTACTTTCTGCGCAGCGACCGGGCGCATGCCAGGATCGTCAAGATCGACACCGAACAGGCGCGCGCCGCGCCCGGCGTGCTCGGCATCTTGACCGGCACCGAAGTCGCCGCTGCCGGCTGGAAAGGTCTGCCGGCGATGGCGTTCTTCAAGGGCGTCGGCGGCAGCGCGCTGCGCGTGCCGCCGCGTTACGGCCTTGCCGACGGCCGCGTGCGCTTCGTCGGCGAGCCCGTCGCACTCGTGGTGGCCGAGAGCGAAGCGCAAGCGCAGGATGCCGCCGAGTTGATCGCGATCGACTACGACGATCTGCCGGTCTACGTCGAGCCGAACGAGGCCTTGGCCGAAGGCGCCGTGCCGCTGCACGACGATGCGCCGAGCAATCTCGCCTTCGAATACGAATACGGCAACCAAAAAGCCGCCGACGCGGCGCTGGCCGGCGCCGCCCATGTGGTGCGCGTCGAGGTGCGCGCGCAGCGCATTTCCGGCAATCCGATGGAGCCCAAATCCTGCACCGCGTCCTACGACGCGGCGGCGGACGCGTTCGAGATCTGGGCGCCGACGCAAGGCACGTCGGACCTGAAGACCGCGCTCGGCAACATGACCGGCCTGCCGGCGGAGCGTTTTCGCATTCACTGCGACGACGTCGGCGGCGGTTTTGGCGTGCGCAACGAGATCTATCCCGAGTTCCTCGCCGTCATGCTCGGCGCCAAGGCCACCGGGCGCACGGTCAAGTGGATCGGCACGCGGGGCGAAACCCTTTCGGGCGACCACCACGGCCGCGGCGCCGACCTGAGCGGCGAGCTTGGCGTCGACAGCGACGGCCGCTTCGTGGCCTTGCGCGTGCAATGGCTGGTCAATCTCGGCGCGTTCTGCTCCAACGCCGGGCCGCTGATCAACACCGTTGCGGCGCCGACCAGCTCCGCGATCAGCCTCTACAACATCACCGCGGTGCACGGCCGCCACCGCCTGGTCTTCACCAACACGACGCCGGCGACGGCTTATCGCGGCGCCGGCCGGCCGAATGTCTCTTATCTGTGGGAGCGCCTGGTCGAGGAAGCCGCGATCGCGACCGGCATCGATTCCGTCAAATTGCGGCGCCGGAATTTCTTGCGCAAAGCGCAATTTCCGATGAAGACGCCGACCGGCTCGAACTACGACAGCGCCGATCCGGATCGCCTCCTGAAAACCGCGCTGGAAGCGGCGGACTGGAAAGGCTTTGCCGCGCGGCGGCGCGCCGCCAGGCGCAAAGGCAAATTGCGAGGCATCGGGCTGGCGCTGTTTCTCGAGCCGTCCGGCGGCCTCGGCAAGGAGCAGGTCGAAATCCGCGTCGCCAGCGGCGGCCGCCTCGAAATGTATTCCAACGCCGGTCCGTCGGGCCAAGGCCACGAGACGGTGTTTCCGGCCCTGGTCGCCGACGTTCTCAAATATCCGATCGACCGGATCGATCTGCGCTACAACGCGCTCGATGCGCCGAAGCTTGCCGGCACCGGCTCGTTCGGCTCGCGCTCGCTGATCAGCCACGGCCACGCGTTGCAGGCGGCCGCCAAGGAGATGGTCGAGAAAGGCCGCAAGCTCGCCGCCGAGGAATTCGAGGTCGCCGCCGATGACGTCGTATTCGACAACGGCGCCTACAAGGTCGCCGGCACCGACCTGACGCTGAGCCTGCAGTCGCTCATCGAGAAGCGGTGGAACATGCCGGCCCATCCGCTCGACACCAACACGACGGTCGACCTCGCTTCCGCATTTCCGAGCGGCGCTCACATCGCCGAGGTCGAGATCGACGCCGACACCGGCGCGCTTGCCATCGTCAAATACATCGCCGCCGACGACTGCGGCACCGTCTACAATCATCAGATCGTCGAAGGCCAACTGCACGGCGGGCTGATGCAAGGCGTCGGACAGGCGATCGGCGAGCACGTCGTCTATGAGAGCGGCACCGGCCAGCTCCTGTCCGGCAGCTTCATGGATTACTTCATGCCGCGCGCCGAACACGCGGTGCCGATCACCTTGATCGACTGCGGCGTGCCGTCGCCGGCAAACCCGCTTGGCGCCAAGGGTGCCGGCGAAGCCGGCGCCACCGGATCGGTGCCGGCGCTGGCCAATGCGGTGCTCGATGCGCTCAAGGCGGTCAATGTGCGCCATCTCGAGATGCCGTACACCGCCGACCGCATCTGGCGCGCCATTGTCGCCGCGCAAACGCATTGACGAGGCGTTAACAGCACAACGGTTAGGATGCAGCGGCATATTCGAGTGCTGCATCCCGCCATGGCGCTGCAAGGTCCGTTTGTCGTCGTTGCCGATGGTCCGGCCGAGGATGTCGCCGCCGCGCTGCGCGCCGAGGGCGCCGCGCCGGTGGTCGAGACCAATTGGGCCGACGCGGCGGCGGCGCTGACCACGGTCGAGCCGGAAGCGATCGTGCTCGCCGACGTCAGCGCCGACGCGGCGCATCTCGCCGCGCTGAGCCGCGCGCCGGGCGGCCAGCGCAAGGCCAATCGCCGCGCCGTCACGCCGGTCGTCGCCCGCAGCCGCGATGACAGCGTGCCGTCGCTGCCGGACGCGCTCGTCATCGCCGCCAATGCGCCGGCCGAGCGCATCGTGCGGCGGCTGGCCTCGATGCTGCGCGTGCGCGCGCTGCACGGCACGGTGCTGCGCCGCACCGATACGCTGTCCTCGCGCGGCGAGCTGCCGCCGGAATTGCCGTCGAGCGATCCGCTCGAGGAAGCGACCGTTCTGTTGGTCGGTCGCGGCCGCTCCTATCCGGCGCTGTCGGTCGCGCTCGGCGAGCATGTCAGCCTGATCGGCGCGCTCAGCGTCGAGAGCGCGGCACACACCCTTGGCGCCCGCGACATCGACGGCGTCGTCATCGGCGACGGATTTGGGCCGCGCATCGTCGAGGCGCTGCTCACGGTGCTGGCCGAAGACGTGCGGTTCCGCGACCTGCCGGTCGCCGTGCTCGGCAGCCATCCCGCCATCATCGAGCCGTTCGGCCTGAGCCTGCCCAATCTGGAACGCGTCAGCGACGGCGCCGGGCGCCTGACCGAACGCTTCCTGCCGTTCGTGCGCCTGCACGCCTTCGGCCAACGGCTGCGCCGCATGCTCAAATCGCTCGACGCCCACGGCATGATCGATCCCGACACCGGGCTGCTGGCCCACGACGCGTTCTGGCGCGATCTCAACCGCGCCGTCGACGATGCGGAAAAGCGCGGCGTCGGCCTGTCGATTGCCCGCTTCTCGTTCGACCGCAACAACCGCCGCAGCAGCGTCGATGCCGCGCGCATCCTGAGCCGCCTGATGCGGCAAGTCGATTTCGCCTGCCGCGAGGCCGACAATTCGATCTTCGCCGTGTTCACCGAGACCGACCTGCGCGCCGCCCATGTCATCGCCCGGCGCCTTGCCAGCGTGCTCAAGAACACCATGCTGGCGCCGGAGAAAAAGCGCGCCGGCATCGAGGCCGCGGTGACGCTCGCGACGCTGAAAGCGACCGACAGCGTCGATAGCCTGATCGAGCGCGTGGTCGGCGACGCCGCCAAGGGCTGATGCCTGCGCAATTTCGCGCGGCCGCCATCCGCAAAGGCCAATTCCCCCGGCTGTCGTCGTTGCGCTAAAGTCGGGCCGCACAATCGAAGGGATTTCGTCATGGCTCGTGACAGCACCGAAGAGAACATGACCGAAGAAAACATGACCGAAGAATCCGCCGCGCCGGCTGCGCTGCGCATCGACGTCGTCTCCGACGTGGTCTGTCCGTGGTGCTATATCGGCAAGCGCCGGCTCGAAGGCGCACTGGCGCTGACGCCGGACGTCGCCGTCGACGTCAACTGGCGGCCGTATTTCCTCAACCCGTGGATCCCGCGCGAAGGCATCGACCGGCAGACCTATCTGGAAACCAAATTCGGCTCGGCCGAGCGCTATAGCGTGATCGCCGAGCGCGTCGCCGCCGCAGCCGCGCTCGAGGGTCTCCTCTACGCGCCGGAAAAAATGAGCCGGCAGCCGAACACGCTCGATTGTCATCGCCTCATTCTGTGGTCGCGCAGCGCCGCCGACCCGGCGCGCATGAAGCAGCGCCTCATGGACCTCTACTTCGCCGAGGGCGCCGATCTCAGCGATCCCACGGTGCTGATCCAGGCCGCGGTCGATTGCGGCATGGACGGCGATCTGGTGCGCAAGCTGTTGGCCAGCGACGCCGACGTCGACCGCATCGAGGGCGAAGCCAACAGCGCCAAGGAAGCCGGCATCGACGGCGTGCCCTGCTTCATCTTCGGC